>NZ_JBGFFG010000207.1:0-5919 GCF_056175765.1 Pseudoxanthomonas sp. LjRoot204_2
ATCAAAAACCACGAATACCGCATCGGCCTTACGCCGTCCGGTGCGCGCGAGCTGGTCTCGAATGGCCACCAGGTCATCGTCCAGCGCGACGGCGGCAAGGCCATCGGCCTGACCGATGAGCAGTACGTCAAGGCCGGCGCGGAGATCGTCGACACCGCGGCGGAAATCTTTGCCCGCGCCGACATGATCATCAAGGTGAAGGAGCCGCAGCCGAACGAGTGCGCCATGCTGCGCCCCGGCCAGGTGCTCTACACCTATCTGCACCTCGCGCCCGATCCTGAGCAGACCAAGGCGCTTGTCGCCTCCGGCGCCACCTGCATCGCCTACGAAACCGTCACCGACCGCAAGGGCGGCCTGCCGCTGCTGGCGCCGATGTCGGAAGTGGCCGGCCGCATGTCGATCCAGGCCGGTGCGCACGCGCTGGAGAAGGCGCAGGGCGGCTCCGGCGTGCTGCTCGGCGGCGTGCCCGGCGTGAAGCCGGCGGAAGTGCTGGTGATCGGCGGCGGCGTGGTCGGCATCAACGCCGCACGCATGGCGATGGGCATGAACGCGCACGTCACCATCCTCGACCGTTCGCTCGACCGCCTGAAGTATCTGGACGAGTTGTACGGCCACCAGCTGACCACGATCTACTCCACCCGCGATGCCATCGAGGAACGCCTGCCCGATACCGACCTGGTGATCGGTGCGGTGCTGATCCCCGGCGCCGCCGCGCCCAAGCTCGTCTCGCGCGACCAGCTGAAGCTGATGCGCCCGGGTTCGGTGCTGGTGGACGTGGCGATCGACCAGGGCGGCTGCTTCGAGACCTCGAAGGCCACCACCCACCAGAACCCCACGTACGAAGTCGACGGCATCATCCACTACTGCGTGGCCAACATGCCGGGCGGCGTCGCCCGCACGTCCACCTTCGCGCTGACCAACGCCACCCTGCCCTTCGCGGTGCAGCTGGCGAACAAGGGCGCGAAGCAGGCGCTGCTGGACGACGAGCACCTGCTCAACGGCCTCAACGTGCATGCCGGCAAGATCACCTACAAGGCGGTCGCCGACGACCTGGGCTACCCCTACGTGTCGGCGCGCGAAGCGCTGGCGTAAGCCGCGGTTCCTTCTCCCTGCGCAAGCGGGGAGAAGGTGCCCGAAGGGCGGATGAGGGGCGCGCCGGAGCTCCCGTATTTCACGTGGCGACCAGAACTCGAACACCCGGACACTCGATAAACCACATCGCACTTTCCACACGGGCGCCGTCSCCCCTCACCCGCCCTCCGGGCACCCTCTCCCCGCACGCGGGGCGAGCGATTCCACCAGGTAGTCCGTCATGACCGAAGCGCTGCACCATTTCTTCAACGGACAGCGGGTGGCAGGCGGCAGCGGCCGCCACGGCGATGTGTTCGACCCCGCCACCGGCACTGTCACTGCACGCGTGCCGCTCGCCTCGGCCGACGACGTGAAGCAGGCGGTGGACGCGGCGTCCGCCGCCTTTCCCGCGTGGGCCGCCACGACACCACTGAACCGCGCGCGGGTGATGTTCCGCTTCAAGGAACTGCTCGAGGCGCAGGCCGGCGAGCTGGCGAAGATCATCACCTCCGAGCACGGCAAGGTGCTCTCCGACGCACGCGGCGAGATGACCCGCGGGCTGGAAGTGGTGGAGTTCGCCTGCGGCATCCCGCACCTGCTCAAGGGCGAGCACTCGATGAACGTCGGCCGCGACGTGGACTCGTGGAGCGAATACGCACCGCTCGGCGTCGTCGCCGGCATCACGCCGTTCAATTTTCCCGCGATGGTGCCGCTGTGGATGTTCCCGGTGGCGCTGGCATGCGGCAACACCTTCGTGCTGAAACCCTCGGAGCGCGATCCGTCCGCGGCGCTGTTCATGGCCGACCTGTTGAAGAAGGCGGGCCTGCCGGATGGCGTGTTCAATGTCGTGCACGGCGACAAGGCCGCGGTGGACGCGCTGCTCGACGAACCGCGCGTGCAGGCGCTGAGCTTCGTCGGCTCCACGCCGATCGCCGAATACATCTATGCGCGCGGTTCCGCCAACGGCAAGCGCGTTCAGGCCCTGGGCGGCGCGAAGAACCACATGGTCGTGCTGCCCGATGCCGACCTGGATGGCGCGGTATCCGCGCTGCTGGGGGCCGGCTACGGCTCGGCCGGCGAGCGCTGCATGGCGATCTCGGTCGCGGTCTGCGTGGGGGATGCCACGGCGGATGCGCTGGTGGCGACGCTGGCTCCGAAAGTGGCGGCGCTGAAGATCGGCCCCGGCTGCCTCGATCCGGAAATGGGCCCGCTGGTCACCGGCGCGCACCGCGACAAGGTGCGCGGCTATGTCGATGCCGGCGTTGCGGAGGGCGCGAGCCTGGTCGTCGATGGCCGCGGCCATGTCGTCGATGGGCACGCGGATGGGTTCTTCCTCGGTGGCTGCCTGTTCGACCGCGTCACGCCGGAGATGACGATCTACCGCGAGGAGATCTTCGGACCGGTGCTGTGCGTGATGCGCGTGCCCGACCTCGACGCCGCGCTGCGCCTCGTCAACGAGCACGAGTACGGCAACGGCACGGCGGTATTCACCCGCGACGGCGGCGCGGCGCGCGAATTCGCCCACCGCGTGCAGGCCGGCATGGTCGGCAWCAACGTGCCGATCCCCGTGCCGATGGCCTTCCACAGCTTCGGTGGCTGGAAGCGCTCGATCTTCGGTCCCCTGCATGTGCACGGTCCCGACGGCGTGCGTTTCTACACGCGATTGAAGACGATCACCGCCCGCTGGCCCGATACGCATGCCGCCGAGTTCGTGATGCCGACGATGAAGTAAAGTCGGGGCCGGTTCCCTCGAGGTGCTGGCCGATGTCCCTGCGTTCCCTCCGCATTCTGTTTTGCCTTGCCTGCCTGACGGCCTCCACGGTGACGTCCGCGGCCGGGCCCGTCGCCCAGGTGCGCGTCGCCTTCGACCGCAACGGCGTCGTCAGTACCCATGCGGAAGGCACGGCGGACCTCGCCATCGGTCGCAAGGTGACCGCTGACGACCCCGTGCGTGTCGCCTCCATCTCCAAGCTGGTAACCACGATCGGCGTGATGCGGCTGGTAGAGGCCGGCAAGATCGATCTCGATGCCGACGTCTCGACCTACCTGGGCTGGACGCTGCGCCACCCGCGCTTCCCCGCCACGCCGATCACGCTGCGCCTGCTGCTGTCGCACCGATCCAGCCTGACCGATGCCGCCGGCTATTACGCCACGCCGCTAGGTCAACCGCTGAAGGGCATCCTCGACGACCCCAAGGCCTGGGACGACGCACACGCACCCGGCACGCACTTCCGCTATACCAACCTCAATTTCCCGCTGGTGGCGATGGCGATGGAGAACGTCACCGGCGAGCGCTTCGACCGGCTGATGCAGCGGCTGGTGCTGGAACCGCTGAAGCTGGATGCCTGCTTCAACTGGGAGAGCTGCGATGCCGCCACGGCGACGCGCGCCGTGGTGCTGTATCGCGACCGCAAACCGGTGCGCGACGAGAACCGCACGGGCAAGCCGGCCTGCGCGGTGGTCGTCGAGGACGGCGCCGATTGCGACCTCGCCCGCTGGAAGCCCGGCGAGAACGGTGCGCTGTTCTCGCCACAGGGTGGCCTGCGCATTTCGGCGAATGGACTGGCGAAGATCGGCCGCCTGTTGCTCGACGGTGGAGAAGTCGATGGCATACGCCTGCTGTCATCCGCCAGCGTCGACACGATGGTCGCTCCGCAATGGACGTTCGACGGCGGCAATGGCGTGACGCATGAAGAAGACACCGGCGGAGGGCAGAACAAGGCCTTCTTCTGCCGGTACGGCCTCGCCGTGCAGACCCTGGCGACGCCGGTGCAAGGCTGCGGCGATGATCCGTTCGGCGACCGTGTCGCGCGCGTCGGTCATTCCGGCGATGCCTATGGCCTGCGCTCGGGCTTGTGGCTCGACCATCAGGCGGGCACCGGCGTGGTCTATTTCGCCACGGACGTCGGCGCGTCGCCGGCCGGCGCACACTCTGCCTTCACGTCGATCGAGGAAGCGCTCGCACGTGGAGTGCCCCACACCGCCGATACGCGTCGTTGAACCGTTGAACGCCACGCAGTGAAGGCTGCGTGAAATCGCTTGCACCGCATCGGATGTCGACGCGGCGTGAAAAGAAGCGCACTTACGTTGCGTGTGTCGCAACGCATCCAGTAGGAGCCCGCCTGCGTAGTGCAGGCATCCGACACGCAAGGTGTCGGCCTTTCCCCTGGAGGAGTTCCACGATGAAGAAGTCGCTTTCCGTGCTGGCCGTGTCGCTCGTGCTGTCCGCGCCCGCTTATGCCGCTGGTCCCGAACAGGGCAAGTGGTCGATGTCCGTTTTCGGTGGCATCGATACGCCCATCAGCGGCGACGTGCACGACGGCGCCATCGCGCCCGTTCCGGATCTGGGCCCGCTGAACCCCGCCCTCGCCGGCGTCAGCGCGGAACTGCGCATCCAGCCGCGTTCCCATGAGGAGATCTACGACAACGCGATGGGCTATGGCCTGGAATTCTCCTACGGCCTGAACCAGAACGCGGAGGTCTTCGGGCAGGTCCGTCGCGTCGAGACCGATCCGGGTACGGTGCAGGTCGGCGGTGCGTTCGTGCCGGCCCTGAACACCACGCTGCCCGTCTACGGCACCTTCAGCGACTACAAGGCCCTGACCCTCGAAGCCGGTTACCGCCACTACTTCATGGAACCGGGTTACACCCGTCCCTTCATCGCCGGCCGTCTCGGCGCTACCCAGACCGACGACATCCGCGCCACGTTCGAGATTCCCGATGCGGGCATCACCATCGCCAACGCCCCCTTCACCGAGAAGAAGTGGGCCGCCAGCGCAGGCGTCGACGTGGGCGTGCTGATTCCGGTCAGCGAGAAGTTCAGCATCACCGCACAGGCGGGCGTGCGCTATGTCGCCGACCTGGAAGGCGACGACAGCGCCATCGGCGGGCTTGGCCTTGGCTCCATCAACGACACGGGCAAGCGCGTCTCCGTGCCGGTCTCCCTCGCCGCCCGCATCGACTTCTGATCGCGGCGCGCTGCGGACGGACCGCCTCTCCCCCGGCCGTCCGCAGCGCGATTCCGTCTCGCTCCGCCTCCCGCCTCAAGATCTCCCCGTACGGGCCGATAGTGCCTACATGTCGCCCCGCGCCGAACACGACGCGGGGCCTCCACGATCCAACAGGGGGATCCATCACCATGGCGTCACGTCCTACCGTCCTGCTTTGCGACGATTCGCGCGCACTGCGCATGCTGGCTGCCCGCCAGCTGGAAGACTGCGGCTTCGAAGTGGTCGGCGAAGCCGGCAACGGCCACGAAGCCGTCAGCCAGTACCAGGCTCTCAGACCCGATGTCGTCCTGCTGGACCTGGTGATGCCGGAATGCGATGGCAAACAGGCGCTCGGCAGGATACTGTCGCTCGACGCGCAGGCACGCGTGGTGATCCTGAGTTCGCTGGGCGGACAGGGTGATATCGAGGAATGCCTGAAGCTGGGCGCCAAGTCGTACCTGCAGAAGCCCATCGATCCGGAAGTGATGGATCGCGTGTTGCACGAAGCGGTCGCCTGACCGCCGCGCACGTCCTCCTTCAACTTCCGTACGAGACCAGACCATGGCAGCTAAATTCCTCGGCCAGTTCCTGCTGGAACGCGGCGCGATCACCTCGGCGCAATTGCTGGCCGCGCTGGACGCGCAGCGCGCCTCCAATCCCCTGCTCGGCGAGCTCGCCGTGCATCACCAGATGCTGGACGCGGCCCAGGCACGCCGCATCAACGACCGCCAGCGGGCCGAGGATCGCCGGTTCGGCGACATCGCGCTGGAAATGGGCCTGCTGGATGCGGGCCAGCTCGACGTGCTGCTGGCGGCGCAGAAGAAGGGCCGCAAGCTGTTCGGTCAGATCCTGGTCGAAC
>NZ_JBGFFG010000208.1:0-5911 GCF_056175765.1 Pseudoxanthomonas sp. LjRoot204_2
CCGCAGGGCGGGTATCCTGTCGTCTCACCTGTTCATTCCCGCCGCCCATGTCCGACCACCGCTCCCGCTTCCTCCAGCTCGCGTTGCACGCACAGGCCCTGCGCTTCGGCCAGTTCACGCTGAAGTCGGGGCGGCAGAGTCCGTACTTCTTCAACGCTGGCCGTTTCGACAGCGGTGCGCGGCTGGCCGGGCTGGCCAGCTGCTATGCGGATGCGGTGGAAGACGCCGGCCTGTCGTTCGATCTGCTGTTCGGCCCGGCCTACAAGGGCATCCCGCTGGCGACCGCGGTGGCCTGCGAGTTCGCCCGCCGCGGCCGCGACCTGCCGGTGGCGTTCAATCGCAAGGAAGCCAAGGACCATGGCGAGGGCGGCCTGCTGATCGGCGCGCCGCTGGAAGACCGCCGCGTGTTGATCGTGGACGACGTGATCACCGCTGGCACCGCCATCCGTGAAGCCCTGGGCCTGATCCGTGCCGGCGGCGGCACGCCGGCCGGCATCGTGGTGGCGCTGGACCGGCAGGAAGTGCTGGGCGATCCCGGTACCGGCGGTCCACGCCGCTCGGCCGCGCAGTCGGTGGCCGAGGAAACCGGCGTTCCCGTGGTGGCCGTGGCCAGCCTGCACGACCTGCTTGCATTTGCCGGCGAAAGCGCCGACCTTGTCCGCCATCGCGACGACCTGCTGGCCTATCGGGCCCGCTACGGCAGCGCGACCCAGGACTGAAGCAGCAGGGGGCTGCCATGACCGTCCGCACTTCCTACCTGCTGGCTGCCGCACTCCTGGCCACGCCGCTGGCGTTCGCCCAGGGCAACAAGGGCGCGGCCAAGCCCGCGGTCAACAAGAAACTCTTCTGCTGGGAAGAGAAGGGCCAGCGCGTCTGCAGCGATGCGCTGCCGGCCGATGCCGTCAATGTCGCTCGCGACGAGATCAGCGCCGCCAGTGGACTGCGCACGGGCGGCGTGGACCGCGCCATGACGGACGAGGAGCGCGCGTTGGCCGCCATCGCGGCCCAGCAGCAGTTGATCGATGATGCCGCCGCCGACATGCGCCGGCGCACCGATGCCGCCATGCTGCTGTCATACCGCAGCGAAGAGGAACTGCGCCGCGTCTTCAACGAGCGCACGGCGATCGTTGACAACAATGTCCGCACCGCCGGCTACAACGCCGTCAGCCTGCGCGACGGCCTCATCAGCCTGCTGCAGACCGCGGGCGACCGCGAGCTGGCGGGGCAGCCGGTGCCCAAGGAGATGGTCGCTTCCATCCGCCAGCGGCACGCCGAGCTGGTGCGCACCCGCCACCTGCAGCAGAGCTTCGAGAAGCAGCGCGCGGAACTGGACGTGGAGATCGCCGACATCCTGCAGCGCTTCCGCGTCATGAGGGGCGTTACCCCGGAACAGGCGGAAGACGCGATGCTCAACGCCACGCCACCGGCAGGGACGGCGCCTGCGCCGAGATGATGCGTCAGGCGCGATCGGCATTGCCCGCTGCACCATGAAAGAACGCCGGGCATTGCCCGGCGTTCGCGCACTGGCCCTCCCTGCGCGGAAGGTCAGAACGTCATCTTCAGTTCCGGCGCCAGCGCCTGCAGTCGGGTCCGGAACTCGGTCTTGATCCGCTCGAGCGCCGCCGTCGTGTCGGCTTCGAACCGCAGCACCAGGATCGGCGTGGTGTTGGACGCGCGCACCAGGCCCCAGCCGTCGTCCCAGTCCGCGCGCAGGCCATCGATCGTGGACAGGCGTGCACCCTCGAACTCCGCACCTTCGACGAAGCGCTCGACGATGGCGTGCGGCGTACCCTCCCGCACGTCGACCTTGATCTCCGGCGTGGATACCCCGTCCGGCAACTCCGCCAGGACCTCGGAGGGCGTTTCCGCGCGGTTGGCCAGGATCTCCAGCAGGCGGGCGGCCGAATACAGGCCGTCGTCGAAGCCGTACCAGCGCTCCTGGAAGAAGAAGTGGCCGCTCATCTCGCCGGCCAGTTCCGCACCGCTCTCGCGCATCTTGGCCTTGATCAGCGAGTGCCCGGTCTTCCACATCATGGGCGTGCCGCCATGGCGCAGCACCCAGCCCTGCAGCTTCCCGGTGCACTTCACGTCGTAGATGATCAGCGCGCCGGGATTGCGCTCCAGCACATCGGCGGCGAACAGCATCAACAGGCGGTCGGGGAAGATCACCGCGCCTTCCTTCGTCACCACCCCCAGGCGGTCGCCATCGCCGTCGAAGGCCAGGCCGAGGTCGGCATCGAAGCGCTTCACCGTCTGGATCAGGTCTTCCAGGTTGTGCGGTTCGCTGGGGTCGGGATGATGGTTGGGGAACGTGCCGTCCACCTCGCAGTACAGCGGAATGACGTCGGCGCCGATGGCTTCGAGCAGCTGCGGCGCGATGTCGCCGGCCACGCCATTGCCAGCATCCACCACGATCTTCAGCGGACGCTCCAGCTGCACGTCGTCGGCGATGCGCTGTATGTAGTCGGCCGAGACGTCCCGTTGCTGCAGGTCGCCCGGCACGCCGGCCAAGTACAGGCGGTTGTCGCGGATGCGTTCGTACAGATCGGTGATGGCATCGCCCGACAGCGTCTGGCCGCCGACCACGATCTTGAACCCGTTGTAGTCCGGCGGGTTGTGGCTGCCGGTGACGGCCACGCAACTGCCGGCGCGCAGGTGGTACGCACCAAAGTACGCCACCGGCGTGGGCGCCAGGCCGATATCGATCACGTTGCGGCCGGCCTTGCGCAGGCCTTCGATCAATCCACCGGCCAGGTCCGGCCCCGACAGGCGGCCGTCGCGCCCGACGACGATGTCCATCAGGTCCTCGTCGCGCATCACCGAGCCGATGGCCAGGCCGATCAGTTCGGCCACCTCGATGCTCAGCGAGGCGCCGACGATGCCGCGGATGTCGTAGGCGCGGAAGATGCCCGGGTCGACCTCCACGGTCTTTGCGTCCGCCTGCCGGTACGCGTCTGCCTCCTCGTCGGCGGAGCCAGCGCGCGCCGTCGGCGCGGGCGGGGGATCGCGCAGCAGCGCCTCGCCCAGGGTGGGTTCGTCCATGTCGTGCATCTCTGCTCCTTTCTTTCCAAACCGTCCCACCCGGACACCGCCACGCGCGACCACGACCGACGCGATGGCCAGGCCGGCCAGCAGGGCCGCCACCACCAGCGCCGGGATGGCGCCCAGGCCCAACGGGCCGGATTCGCTGTCCGGCGCCGCCGTGGCCACGCGCAGGCCAGTCTTGCCCACCGCGTGCGCCATGCGTTCGGCGCCGTCGGACAACTGACTGTCGCCGCGCTGCTGGATGGAGTAGCCGCCCTGTCGCAAGGCCAGGTAGCCGCCGGCGGGCAGCGCCACGCCATCGAAGCCGGCAGTCAGGCGCGCCAGTGGCACGCTCACGTACAGCACGCCCTGCGGCACGGCGGCCGCCATGCCGAAAGCGGTCTTCTTGCCGTCCTTCACCACGCGCGTCGCGACGGCATCGCCCTGCATCCCGGCTTCCAGCAAGGCCAGCTTGCTGAAGCCGAATGCCGCGGCGTCGTCATAGGCGGCCTGCAGCCCGCCCTCCAGGATCTCGACGTGCTCCACGCCGGCCCATCCTTCGCGGACGGCGGCCACCGCAGCCGCAGTGTCGTTGGCGGCCAGCGCCGCCTTGACCGGCGCGGACGCCAGGCGCTGCTGCAACTGTTTCACCTGCGCCGCGTGGCTGGCCTGCACCGCCTCCACCGCCCGGTCGCGCGCGCGCTCGACGTCTTCCAGCAAGCGGGCGTCGCGCCACTGCCGGATGCCGCTCCAGGCAAGCAGCGCGGCCAGCAGCGCCAGCAGCACCGCCAGCTTCGGCAAGGCGCCACGCAGGTCGCCCACGGGAATCCGCTTGCGGCTCTCGGTCGTCGTATTCATCGGCTTGTCCCCTGTCACCGCACGCCGGTGTGGCCGAAACCACCCGTCCCCCGTGCGCTGTCGGYGAAAGTATCCACCACTTGCAGGCCCACGCGCACGATCGGCAGCACCACCACCTGGGCGATGCGATCGCCGGGCTGGATGGTGAAGGCCTCGTGGCCGCGGTTCCACACGCTGATCAGCAGCGGCCCCTGGTAATCGGCATCGATCAACCCGGTGCCATTGCCCAGCACAATGCCGTGCCGGTGCCCGAGTCCCGACCGCGGCAGCACCACCGCGCACAGGCCCGGATCGCCCAGGTGCAGCGCGATGCCGCTGGGCACCAGCGCCGCATCGCCGGGCTCCAGCACCAGCGGGGCTTCCAGCGCGGCGCGCAGGTCCATGCCGGCGCTGGCTTCGGTGGCATAGGCCGGCAGCGGCCATTCGTCGCCGAAGCGCGGATCCAGCAGCTTCACTTCCACGGTGCGCTCAGCGGTCATGCGTCCAGTCGCTCCACGATCAGGTCCATCAGGTCGTCGGCCAGCCGTGTCTTCGGCGCCGACGCGAAGCTGCGTTCGCCATCCTTCCAGTACGCCGTCATCGCGTTCTGGTCGCTCTCGAAGCCGCCGTCGGCGATGCCGACCCGGTTGGCCACGATCATGTCCAGCCGCTTGGCCTCCAGCTTCCTGCGCGCGTACTCGGCCACGTTGTTGGTTTCGGCGGCGAAGCCCACCACCAGCTTCAGCGCCTGCGTCTGCGCCGCGACCTCGGCCAGGATGTCGGGCGTACGCACTAGATCCAGCGCCAGCGATTCACTGGACTTCTTGATCTTGTTGGCCGCCGGCTCGCGCGGCGTGTAGTCGGCCACGGCGGCGGCACCGATATAGATGTCGGCGGGCAGCGCGGCGAAGACGGCCGCGTGCATCTGGGCGGCCGAGCGCACATCGACGCGATCGACGCCCGCCGGGGTCGGCAACTGCACGGGCCCGGCGACCAGGGTGACGCGGGCGCCCCGCCTGGCCGCGCTCGCGGCGACGGCGAAGCCCATCTTGCCGCTGCTGCGGTTGCCCAGGTAGCGGACCGGATCCAGGTCCTCATAGGTCGGGCCGGCACTGACCACAACCTTCAGGCCGGCCAGGTCCTGCGGCACCTGCGCCGCCGCCTGCCCCGCCAGGGCAGCGACGATCTCATGGGGCTCGGCCAGGCGACCGGGGCCGGACTCGCCCTCGGCCAGCGGACCGTCGTTGGGACCGACCACCTGTACGCCACGGGCGCGCAGCGTCGCCAAGTTGGCCTGGGTGGCCGGGTGCTGCCACATGCGGTGGTTCATCGCCGGCGCGAGCATGATGGGCGCGGTGGTGGCCAGGCACAGCGTGGTCACCAGGTCGTCGGCCAGGCCGTGCGCCAATCGGGCCATCAGGTCGGCGGTCGCCGGCGCGACGATCACGCGGTCGGCCCAGCGCGCGAGTTCGATATGGCCCATCGCCTGCTCGGCGGCGCTGTCCCACAGGGTGGTGCGCGTGGGCTGGCCGGACAGGGCCTGGAAGCTCAGCGGGGTGACGAAGTGCTGGGCACCTGCGGTCATGGCGACCTGCACCTCCGCCCCGCCGTCGCGCAGCCGGCGCACCAGTTCCAGCGCCTTGTAGGCAGCGATGCCGCCCCCCACGCACAGCAGCAGCCGCTGCCCTGCGAGGCCCTGCATCTTGTCCGGTCCACTCACGTCGGCCCATTCCTACGTCGATTCAGGCGATTAGCTTACCCGAACGCCCCGCACGCCCCGATCCCGGCCCCGCCGCCGTCCGTCGACGATGACCGCATGCACATCCGCGACTGGCCCCACGACGAACGACCCCGCGAGAAGCTGCTCGCGCGCGGACCCACCAGCCTCAGCGATGCGGAACTGCTCGCCATCTTCCTGGGCTCCGGCCTGCGCGGCCGCGATGCCGTGGCCACCGCGCGCGAGCTGCTCGCCCACCACGGCCCGCTGCGCACGCTGCTGGAGCGTTCGCCCGCCGAGCTGGTCGACCTGCCCGGCCTGGGACCGGCCCGC
>NZ_JBGFFG010000209.1:0-5903 GCF_056175765.1 Pseudoxanthomonas sp. LjRoot204_2
CACCTACCTCGGGCGCTACTGGGCGAAGCACGGCATCGCCAGCCTCCACGTGCAGCATGTCGGCAGCGACCGCACGCTGTGGGAAGGCAATCCCTTCACGCTGGTATCCCGCTTCCAGCACGCGGCGGGCGATGCCGAAGCCATCGATCGCGTCCGCGACCAGCGCTTCGCACTCGATCGCGTGCTCGCGGGCGAATGGGGAGCGAGCATCGATCCCGCGCGCATCATCGCGGCCGGGCATTCATACGGCGCCAACACCACGCTGATGTCCGCCGGCGCGCGGGTGGTGCGCCATGGGCAGACGATCCAGCTACGCGATCCGCGCATCCGTGCGGCGATCGTGATCTCCGCGCCGCCGTTCTATGGCGACCAGGATTTCCGCCCGATCCTGTCGGGCATCACCGTCCCCACGCTGCACGTCACCACGGCCGACGACATCATCCGCATTCCCAGCTTCGGATCCGGCGTGGACGACCGGCTCAAGGTGTTCGACGCGATCGGCGGCGCGCACAAGGTGCTGGCGGTCTACCGGCATGGCACCCACAACGTGTTCACCGATCACCGTTACTTCGATTCGCGCGAGGTCAGCGAGGACGTGAAGCGGGCCACCGAATCGCTGTCGCTGGCCTTCATCGACGGCACGTTCGAGGATTCGCCCGTCGAGCTCGCGCAGTGGCGGGCCAGCCACCGCGCGCTGCTGGCGCGCTACGAGACCCGTTGACTCAGGTCGCCGACCACACGGCCAGTTCGTAGCCGTCGGGATCGGTGAACTGGAAGCGCCGTCCGCCGGGGAAGGCGAAGATCGGCTTCGTGATGCGCCCGCCGGCGGCCTGGACCTTCGCCAGGCTGTCTTCCAGCGCCGTCGAATACAGCACGACCAGCGCGCCGCCCGGCTGCGCCGTGTCGTGGGCGAAGCCACCGGTCAGCCGACCATCGCGGAACTCGCAATAGTCCGGCCCGTAGTCCTGGAACGTCCAGCCGAACGCGTCGCCATAGAACGCCTTCGAGGCGGCGATGGAGGCGACGTTGAACTCGATGTAATCGATGCGATGGTGCTGGTCGGCGGTGCTCATGGCGGGTGTCCGTGGAGGAGGCCGTCAGTCTGGCCGAGTCCGTGCGCCCTGTCTTGGCGAAATCGGACAGTCAGTCCGCGACCTGCGCGATCAACTGGGTGGGCGTGAGGCCGGTGAGCCGGCGCRCATCGCCCGCCAGCTGCGCGGCGTCGTAGTAGCCCGCGTCGAGCGCGGCGTCCAGCAGGTTGGCGTGGTGGTGCCGGTGCTGCAGGAAGCGTTGCAGTCGCAGGATGCGCGCCAGCAGCTTCGGTCCGTAGCCGAACGCTTCGTCGCACCGTCGCAGCAGGGTGCGTTCGGTGAGGCCGAGATCGCGCGCAAGCTGCGCGACCGACTCGGGCTGCGGGCACGAGAGTCGCGCATGCACGGCCTGCATCGCGCGGTCGCGGGGCGGCGTGTCGACCAGGATGCGCTCGGCGAGCCAGGCCATCGCATCGCCCTCGCGCTCCGCCATGCGGTCGGCCAGTGCGCTCAGGCGCGGACGGCGGAGGTCGCGCAGGTCCACGCGCTGGTCGGCGAGGGCATGCAAGGGAACACCCATCCAGCGTGCGGCGGCGGCCGGCGCGAATCGCAGGCCCTGCAACCGTCGACCCGGCGCGACATGCGCGTACTGCGCCTGCGTATCCGGTCCGGCGATGCTCAGGCGCGCGCCATCCCACAGCAGGTCCACGCAGGCATCGGGCAGGACCAGCGCGGGCGCGGCGTGCGCGCCCTGCACGTAGTCCCAGCGGCAGAGCAGGGGCAGGCCGGGGGCAAGGTCGTGTTGTCGGTAACGGCCGCTCATGGAGGCAGGGCGTCAGCGTTCGGAATGGCCGCTCTCATCGTAATCGCGGCGCTCGAACAGGTGGGGCTGGATCAGTTCGATGAAGGCACGCGCCTGCGGCGACAGGAACTTGCCCTTGCGCACCACCACGCCATAGCTGCGCGACGGAAACCATTGCGCCAGCGAGCGCGCGGCGAGCCGGTCGCGGTCGGCGTCGGTCAGGCAGATCGACGCGATGATCGAAATGCCCATGCCCATGCTGACGTACTGCTTGATCACCTCCCAGCCGCCCACTTCCAGCGCGACGGTGTAGGGCACGCGCGCCTGCTGGAACACCAGGTCCACCAGCCGGTAGGTGATCAGCCGTTTCGGCGGCAGGATCAGGCCATGGGGCGAGAGATCCTCCAGCCGCAGGTCGCGCTTCTTCGCGAGCGGATGGTCGGGCGGCGTGATCAGCATCGGCTCGAAGCGGTAGACCGGCGCGTAGCTGAGATCGGCGGGCACATCGAGCACGGAGCCCACCGCCAGGTCCACGGCATCCGAGCGCAGCAGGTCGGTGCCGTCAGCGGTGGCGGCGTTGTGGAGGGTCAGCTTCACGTCCGGGTGTTCCTGGCGGAAGTGCTCCACGATCTTCGGCAGCAGGTAGAGGATGGTCGAGCTGTTGGCCGCCACGTTCAGTTCGCCGGCTTCCAGCCCGCTGACCTTTTCCCGGAACGTCGCGTCCAGCCCGTCCAGCCCCGCCACCAGCGGCTGCGCCAGTTCGTACAGCACCTGGCCCTCCCGGCTGGGGGTCAGCCGGCGCCCGCTGCGCTCGAACAGGGTGATCCCCAGGTCCCGTTCCAGTGCCTGCAGTTGCAGGGTGATGGCGGGCTGGCTGACGAAAAGCGCCTCCGCGGCCCGCGACACCGACCCCAGCCGGACCGTCTGGCAGAAGGCGCGCAGCGGCTTCAACCGGTCGGATTTGTAGGGAAATCGGGGGGTTGGCGCTTCTTTAGAGCTCACGTTCTAGTCAACTATAAGGCGAGCTTATTTAGTGCATTGACAAAACTGTTTTGTCAAATAATTCGACACGGGAGCACTGTGCGTCTCCAGCAAGACGCCAGGAGACGCCCATGTCCGCCACCGCTTTCGCCCTGCCGCCGCGCGACCCGCGCGCCGACCGCCCCACCCCCGGCATCGCCCTGACCGCCAACGTGGCGGGCCAGGACGCCCTGCTTCCGCCCGGCGCGCTGGCCCTGCTCGTCTCGCTGCACCGTGCGATCGAACCGGAGCGTCAGGCCCGGTTGGCGGCCCGTCGGTCGCGACAGGCCTTCTTCGACGCGGGCGGCCTGCCCGATTTCCGTGAGGACACCCGCGGCATCCGCGAGGGCGACTGGGCCGTCGCCCCGGTCCCGGCCGCGCTGCAGGACCGTCGGGTGGAGATCACCGGTCCGGTCGACCCGAAGATGGTCATCAACGCGCTGAACTCGGGCGCGAAGGTGTTCATGGCCGACTTCGAGGATTCCACCTCGCCGACCTGGCAGAATCTGCTGACCGGCCAGCGCGCGCTGGTCGGCGCCGTGCAGGGCGATCTCGAGTTCACCTCCGACGCCGGCAAGCACTACACGCTGAAGCCGCAGAACGAGCAGGCCGTGCTGCTGGTGCGCCCGCGTGGCTGGCATCTGGACGAAAAGCACGTGCTGATCGATGGCGCGCCGATCGCGGGTGGGTTGTTCGACATCGCCGTGTTCGCCTGGCACAACGCCCGCGCGCTGCAGGCCCGCGACCGTGGCCCGTACTTCTACCTGCCCAAGCTGCAGAGCATGGAAGAGGCCGCGCTGTGGGAAACCGCGCTGTCGCACATCGAAGCCGCGCTGGGCCTGCCGCACGGGCAGATGAAGGTCACGGTGCTGATCGAGACGCTGCCGGCCGTGTTCGAGATGCATGAGATCCTGCATGCGCTGCGCGACCGTATCGTCGGCCTGAACTGCGGCCGCTGGGACTACATCTTTTCCTACCTGAAGACCTTCCGCYGCCACGCCGACAAGGTGCTGCCCGAGCGCGGCCAGGTGACGATGACGCAGCCGTTCCTGAAGGCGTATTCGGAACTGCTGATCCAGACCTGCCATCGCCGCGGTGCCCATGCGATGGGGGGCATGGCGGCGCAGATCCCGATCAGCAACGACGAGGCCGCGAACGAACAGGCGCTTGCCCGCGTGCGCGCCGACAAGCTGCGCGAAGTCACCGCCGGCCACGACGGCACGTGGGTGGCGCACCCGGCGCTGATTCCGGTCGCGAAGACGATCTTCGACGAACACATGCCGCAGCCGAACCAGCGCAGCGTGCAACGCGAGGACGTGGCGGTCACGCGCGACGACCTGATCCGTCCGTCCACCGGCACCATCACGCGTGCCGGCTTCGAGGGCAACGTGGAAGTCTGCGTGCGCTACCTGGCCGCGTGGCTCGATGGCAACGGCTGCGTGCCGATCCATTGGCTGATGGAAGACGCCGCCACCGCCGAGATCTCGCGCACGCAGATCTGGCAGTGGCTGCACACCGCCGACGTGCACCTGTGCGACGGCACCCAGATCGATTACGCGCTGCTGCAGCGCACGCTGGCCGCCTTGCCCGCGAAGCTGGGCGACCACTCGCGGCTGCCCGGTGGCGAGCGCATCTCCGAAGCCATCGCCCTGCTCGACCACCTGAGCCGCGCCGACGAGCTGGCCGATTTCCTGACCTTGCCCGCGTACGACCGCATCGACTGACGCATCGACCGACCACCCCCACCACGACGCCCCACGACGAAAGAGAGCCCGCCATGAGCACCAAGCAACAGCAGATCGACGCCATCCAGAAAGACTGGGACAGCAATCCGCGCTGGACCGGCGTGAAGCGCGACTACGCCGCCGCCGACGTCGTCCGCCTGCGCGGCAGCCTGCAGCCGGAATACACCCTGGCCCGCCGCGGCGCCGAGAAGCTGTGGAAGCTCGTCAACGGCGAAGCCAAGAAGGGCTACGTCAACGCGTTCGGCGCGATCAGCGCGGGCCAGGCGATGCAGCAGGCCAAGGCCGGCCTGGAGGCCGTCTACCTGTCCGGCTGGCAGGTGGCCGCCGACGGCAACACCTCCGAGACCATGTACCCCGACCAGTCGCTGTATGCGTACGACTCGGTGCCGACGATGGTCCGCCGCATCAACAACACGTTCCAGCGCGCCGACGAGATCCAGTGGAAGAACATCTGCGACGGCAAGGCGAACGAAGCCGACGCGATCGATTTCTTCCTGCMGATCGTCGCCGACGGCGAGGCCGGCTTCGGTGGCGTGCTGAACGCCTACGAGCTGATGAAGAACATGATCGTCGCCGGTGCTGCGGGCGTGCACTTCGAAGACCAGCTGGCCGCGGTGAAGAAGTGCGGGCACATGGGCGGCAAGGTGCTGGTTCCCACGCAGGAAGCCGTGCAGAAGCTGCAGGCCGCGCGCCTGGCGGCCGACGTGCTGGGCGTGCCGGCCATCGTGCTGGCGCGCACCGATGCCGAAGCCGCCAACCTGCTGACTTCGGATTTCGATGCCAACGACCAGCCCTTCGTCACCGGCCAGCGCACCGCGGAAGGCTTCTACCGGGTGAAGAACGGCCTGGAGCAGGCGATCAGCCGCGGCATCGCCTACGCGCCGTACGCCGACCTGGTGTGGTGCGAAACCGGCACGCCGGACATCGGCTTCGCCCGCGAATTCGCCCAGGCGGTGCACGCCAAGCATCCTGGCAAGCTGCTGTCGTACAACTGCTCGCCCAGCTTCAACTGGAAGAAGAACCTAGACGATGCGCAGATCGCCCGCTTCCAGGACGAGCTGTCGGCGCTGGGCTACAAGTACCAGTTCATCACCCTGGCTGGTATCCACATCAACTGGTTCAACACCTTCAAGTTTGCGCACGACTATGCGCGCGGCGAGGGCATGAAGCATTACGTCGAGCAGGTGCAGGAAGCCGAATTCGCCGCGCGCGAGAAGGGCTACACCTTCGTGTCCCACCAGCAGGAAGTGGGCGCGGGCTACTTCGATGACGTCACCACCGTCATCCAGGGTGGCAGCTCCAGCG
>NZ_JBGFFG010000210.1:0-5900 GCF_056175765.1 Pseudoxanthomonas sp. LjRoot204_2
CGGCGGGGGCATGCACGTAAACCGGAATCGGGGTGAACCCCTCCTCCACCGCAGCCCGCAGGGCCGGGTTGTCGTCCAGGCGCAGGTCATGGCGGAACCAGACGATGGCGTTGGGCATGCAGTCGGATCGCTGGGAAGGGCAGCAGCGTCTACGCAACGGGCCCGGCAGCGGATGCAGTGTTCCCGTACTCGCGCGGAATGCGGGCATTGAGTCCGGTGAGGATTTCGTAGGGGATCGTCCCCGCCGCCTGCGCCACCGCTTCGCACGGGATGGTTTCGGCGCCTTGCCGGCCGATCAGCACCACTTCGTCTTCGTTGTAGGCGCTCCCGCCCGGGCCCAGATCGACCATGAACTGGTCCATGCAGACGCGACCGATGATCGGATGGCGCTCGCCCCGCACCAGGACCTCGCCACGCGACGACAGCGAGCGCGGATAACCGTCGCCATACCCTATCGGCACGGTGACCACGCGCGTGTCGCTCGTGGCCGTCCATGTGGCGCCGTAACTGACTGTCCGACCCGCCCTGACCACCTTGAAGTAAACGACTTTCGAGACCAGCGACAGCGCCGGTCGCAGCGCCACCGTCGGCCGCGAGGCGGGATCGGGCATCACGCCGTACAGCGCGATGCCGGGTCGCACCATGTCCAGGCAGGTCTCGGGAAAGTGCAGCACGCCGCCGGAGTTGGCGAGGTGCCGGATCGGCATCGGCGCACCGATCCTGTCGAAGTGTCCRCACGCGTGCAGGAAGCGCTGCAACTGCTCGCGCGTCATCGGCGAGGCGGGATCGTCCGCGCACGCCAGATGCGAGTAGATGCCCTTCACGGTGCACCAGGGCGACGCCACGGCGGCCTCGATGAAGCCGCCGGCGTTCTCGCTGTGCACGCCGATGCGCTCCATGCCGGTATCGATCTTCAGGTGCACTACCGCCCTGCACCCGGTTGCCTCCGCGGCCGCCTCGACCTGCCGCAGCTTGGCGATCGACGAGACCGTCACTTCCAGATCGCACGCCAGGAACTGGCTGACCTGCGGCGCATGGATTCCCCCCATCACGAGGATCGGCACAGTCACGCCTGCACGCCGCAGGACCAGGCCTTCCTCGACCAGCGCAACACCAAGTTGTCCGATGCCCTCGGACTGCAGCTGTAGTGCCACGGGCACCAGCCCGTGCCCGTAGGCGTTCGCCTTGACGATGCCCATCACCGGCGCCCCGGCATGCGCCTGCAGCGCGCGGAAATTGTGGCCGATCGCCGCCAGGTCCACGCGGATGCGCGTGGGTCGGTCGTTGGCTTCCGGGCGGAGGGCGGCCGCGGGAACCGTCACGTCGGGGAATTCAGGTCCTGGCATGCCGCGATTGTAGCGGCGCCGGGCTTAGGACCGCAGCGGCGGCTATTCGAACGCACCGATATTGTCGTGGCTCAGGTTGTCGAAACGCGTGTATTCGCCGAAGAACCGCAGCTTGCACGAACCCGTCGGACCCGAACGCTGCTTGCCGATGATGATCTCGGCCAGGCCTTTGTCCGGCGAGGTTTCCTTGTTGTAGTAATCGTCGCGGTAGATGAAGACGATCATGTCGGCGTCCTGCTCGATGGCGCCGGATTCGCGCAGGTCGGCCATTACCGGGCGCTTGTCGGTACGCGTTTCCAGCGAGCGGTTGAGCTGCGACAGCGCGATCACCGGGACGTTGAGCTCCTTCGCCAGGCCCTTCAGCGAGCGCGAGATCTCGGAAATCTCGGTGGCGCGGTTCTCGTTGTTGCCGGGTACCGACATCAGCTGCAGATAGTCGATGACGATGAGGCCGAGGTCGTGCTCGCGCTTCAGCCGGCGCGCCTTCGATCGCAACACGTCCGGCGACAGGCCCGGCGTATCGTCGATGAAGACCTTGGCCTGGTCCTTGAGGATGCGGATCGCGCTGGTCACGCGGCTCCAGTCCTCATCCTCCAACTGGCCGGTGCGCAGGCGCGTCGCGTTGATGCGCCCCACGGAGGAAATCAGGCGCATGGCGAGCTGGCCGGCCGACATTTCCATCGAGAACACCGCGACGGCCTTCTTCGACTTGATGGCGGCGTATTCGGCGATGTTCAGCGCGAACGTGGTCTTGCCCATGGCCGGGCGCGCGGCCAGGATCACCAGGTCGGTAGGCTGCAGGCCCGCCGTCATCATGTCGAATTCGGTGTAGCCGGTCGGCAGTCCGGTGACCGTGCCGCCGCTCTCCGACCGCACGCGCAGGACTTCGAACGCATCCTTCAGCGCGTCGTTCATCGCCACGAAGTCGGTGCGTCCGCGCGCGCCCTGTTCGGCGATGGCGAACACCTTCTGCTCGGCGACGGCCAGCATCTCGTCGCTTTCCTTGCCATCGGGCTGGAAGGCGTCGTTGACGATCTCGGTGCCGACCTCGATCAGCTGCCGCATCACCGCCTTGTCGCGGACGATCTCGGCATACGCGGTGATGTTGGCGGCCGACGGCGTGGTGCTGGCCAGTTCGACCAGGTAGGCGCCGCCGGCGATGAGTTCCATCTGGCCCTGCGATTCGAACCACTCGCCCAGCGTCACCGCGTCGAACGGACGGTTCCTTTCTGCCAGTTCGCCGATGGCCCGGTAAATCAGCTGATGATCGCGCCGGTAGAAATCATTCGGCGTCAGCTTGTCGTTGATGCGGTCGTAGGCTTCCGGCGCCAGCATGAGGCCACCGAGCACCGCCTGTTCCGCCTCGATGGAGTTCGGCGGCACGCGCAGTTGTTCGATGCGCGAATCGTGCGGATCCTGGCGAAAGTTGGTGCGTGCTGACATGGGCGTGGCGAACTCCTGCGGCGCATGCGGGGCGAGCGCCAGCACGGCCGGTCATGGTAGGCAGTCCATGCCCAGGGGTGTTGCAGATAAGTGTGTGGATAACCGGTGGGCATCTCAGGATCCGAGACTCCCAATCCCAAAACAGGACGGGCGCCTTTCGGCGCCCGTCTGTCGGCATCACGGATGATGCGCGGGTGGATCAGCCTTCGGCCTGCACCACGACCTTGACGGTCGTCTGCACGTCGGCGTGCAGCTTGACGACGATGTCGTACTCGCCGATGTTGCGCAGCGCGCCTTCGCCCATGATGACCTCGCTCTTCTCGAGCGGCAGGCCGGCGGCGGTGAAGGCGTCGGCGATGTCGCGCGGGCCGACCGAGCCGAACAGCTTGCCTTCGGTCGCGGCGTTGGCGGTGATCGTGACGCTGGCGCCATCCAGCTTCGCGGCGCGGGCTTCGGCGTCGTCATGGACAGCCTTGGCCTTGGCTTCGTACTCGGCGCGCTTGGCTTCGAACTCGGCGACGTTGGCGGAGGTGGCCGGCACGGCCTTGCCCTGCGGCACCAGGTAGTTGCGGCCGTAGCCCGGCTTCACGTTGACCTTGTCGCCCAGGACGCCCAGGTTGGTCACTTTCTGCAGAAGAATCAGTTCCATCGTATTGCTCCGTATTCGTTAGCAGGCTGGCCTGCAGCGATTGGCTGTCCGAATGACAGTAGGAAAGAAGAACCTCCCCGTGCGGGGAGGTCCTGGATTACACGTCGTGATTGTCCGTGTACGGGATCAGCGCCAGGAAACGGGCGCGCTTGACCGCGGCGGACAGCTGGCGCTGGTAACGGGACTTGGTGCCGGTGACGCGGCTCGGCACGATCTTGCCGTTCTCAGTCAGGTACTGGCGCAGGGTGTTGAGATCCTTGTAGTCGATCTCTTTCACGCCTTCGGCGGTGAACTTGCAGAACTTGCGACGACGGAAGAACTTGGACATGGGGGTGCTCCTCAGGCGGCTTCGGCGGTGTCGGAATCGGTCGAGGCTTCGGTACCGGCCTCGTCGTCGTCACGGCGGCGACGCTCGCCACGCTCGGGCTTGTCGCCCTTCTCGTCCTTGTTCTTCATGATCAGGGACTGCTCGGTATCCGGGCCATCGCGCTTGATGACCAGGTTGCGCAGCACCGCATCGTTGAAGCGGAAGCTCTCGACCAGCTCGTTCAGCACGGCCTGGTCGGCTTCGATGTTGAGCAGGACGTAGTGGGCCTTCACCAGGTTCTGGATCGGGTATGCCAGCTGGCGGCGGCCCCAGTCTTCCAGACGGTGGATGGTGCCGTTGCCGCCCTCGATCAGCGCCTTGTAGCGCTCGATCATGGCCGGCACCTGCTCGCTCTGGTCCGGATGGACCAGGAACACGACTTCRTAGTGACGCATCGTTTTTACCTTTCGGATGTGGGTCCGGCCACGAAAACAGCCGGACGGAACAGCCCCCCGATGCCCGGATGGACACGGTGGGGCGAGGAACCGGCGGCCAGGCTGGCCTCCGGGAGCAGGAAAGTATGGCAGGTCAACGACTTAGGGGCAAGCCGTGCCGTTGCGTGCAATCAGGCGGCGTCGGCCGTGGTGGTGAAGCTCTCGCCGCAGCCGCACTCGGCCGCAGCGTTGGGGTTCCTGAAGATGAAGGTCTCCGACAGGCCCTGCTTGGCGAAGTCGATTTCGGTGCCATCGACCAGCGGCAGGCTGGTGGCATCCACGTAGATCCTCACGCCGCCGAATTCGAACACGGTATCGCCTTCGCGCTCGTCGCGGGCCAGGTCGGCCACGTGTCCCCAGCCCGAACAACCGGTGCGGGTCACGCCGAAGCGCAGGCCCAGGGCAGCCGGCGTCTGCTCGACGAAGCGCTGCACGCGCTCGAGTGCGACCGGGGTCAGGGTGATGGCCATGTGTGTCTCCTTCGCAACGCCGACGGATTATAGCCCTCAGCATGCCGAGGGCTGCGCAGCTCTTGTAAACTCCGCGTTCCATTAATAAGTCTGTCTTCGAAGGATTCAAGCCATGACGGTGGTAAGCGTCGAACATGCGCTGGCGGGCAAGCTCCCGGCCGGCGGCGAAGTCACGGTGCGCGGCTGGGTGCGCACGCGGCGCGACTCAAAGGCAGGCCTGTCCTTCGTCAACGTCAGCGACGGATCCTGCTTCGCGCCGATCCAGGTGGTGGCGCCCGCGGCATTGTCCAACTACGAATCCGAGATCAAGCACCTGACCACGGGCTGCGCGGTCGTCGCCACCGGCACCCTGGTGGCCTCGCAGGGCCAGGGCCAGAGCTTCGAGATCCAGGCCTCGGCGATCGAGGTGGTGGGCTGGGTGGAAGACCCCCTAACCTACCCGATGCAGCCCAAGCAGCACTCGCTGGAATACCTGCGAGAGTTCGCCCACCTGCGCCCGCGCACCAACCTGTTCGGCGCGGTCACCCGCATCCGCAATTCGCTGGCGCAGGCCGTGCACCGGTTCTTCCACGAGAACGGCTACTTCTGGATCAGCACGCCGATCATCACCACCTCCGATGCCGAAGGTGCAGGCCAGATGTTCCGCGTGTCGACGCTGGAGCTGGTCAACCTGCCGCGCGACAAGGAAGGTGCGGTGGACTTCTCGCGCGACTTCTTCGGCAAGGAGACCTTCCTGACCGTGTCCGGCCAGCTCAACGCCGAGGCGTATGCGCTGGCGATGAGCAAGGTCTACACCTTCGGCCCCACCTTCCGCGCCGAGAACAGCAACACCACCCGCCACCTGGCCGAGTTCTGGATGATCGAGCCGGAAGTGGCGTTCAACGACCTGGCCGCCAATGCGCAGCTGGCCGAGGACTTCCTGAAGTACCTGTTCCGCGCCGTGCTCAGCGAGCGTGCCGACGATCTGGCGTTCATCGCCGAGCGCGTCGAGCCGACCGCGCTGACCCGCCTGGAAGCCTTCGTCAACTCGCCGTTCGAGCGCATCGACTACACCGATGCGATCTCGCTGCTGCAGAAGTCGGGGCAGAAGTTCGAGTTCCCGGTCGAATGGGGCCTGGATCTGCAGACCGAACACGAGCGCTGGCTGACCGAACAACATGTCGGCCGCCCGGTCGTGGTGACCAACTATCC
>NZ_JBGFFG010000211.1:0-5897 GCF_056175765.1 Pseudoxanthomonas sp. LjRoot204_2
GTGCAGAACCTCAACAAGACCGGCAGCAAGAACCCGCTGTTCGTGCTCGACGAAATCGACAAGATGTCGATGGACTTCCGCGGCGATCCGTCTTCCGCCCTGCTCGAGGTACTGGATCCGGAGCAGAACAACGCCTTCAACGACCACTATCTCGAAGTGGACCTGGACCTGTCCGAAGTGATGTTCGTCGCGACGTCGAATTCGCTGAACATCCCGGGGCCGTTGCTGGATCGCATGGAGGTCATCCGCATCCCCGGTTACACCGAGGACGAGAAGGTCAACATCGCACAGCGTTACCTGGTGCCCAAGCAGCTGAAGGCGAACGGGCTGAAGGCCGAGGAACTGAAGATCGCCGAGGGCGCGATCCGCGACCTGGTGCGTTACTACACGCGCGAGTCCGGCGTGCGCAACCTCGAGCGCGAAGTCGCGAAGATCTGCCGCAAGGTCGTCAAGGAGCTCGCGCTTGCGGGCCCCAGGCCGGCCACGTCCAAGAAGAAGCCTGCCGCGATGCAGGTCACTGCGAAGAACCTGGACAAGTACGCCGRCGTGCGCCGCTACGACTTCGGGCGCGCCGAGGAGCAGAACGAGATCGGCCTGGTGACGGGCCTCGCGTGGACCGAAGTCGGTGGCGATCTGCTGCAGATCGAAGTCGCGCTGGTTCCGGGCAAGGGCGGCATGTTGCTGACCGGCCAGCTGGGGGACGTCATGAAGGAATCCGGTTCCGCCGCGATGTCCGTGGTGCGCGGGCGCGCGGTGAGCCTGGGCGTGGATGCGGAATTCCTGCAGAAGCACGACGTGCACCTGCACGTACCGGACGGTGCGACACCCAAGGACGGTCCGAGCGCGGGCATCGCGATGGTGACCGCACTGGTGTCCGCGTTGACGCGCAATCCCGTTCGCGCCGACGTGGCGATGACCGGTGAGATCACGCTGCGCGGACGCGTCACCGCGATCGGCGGGTTGAAGGAAAAGCTGCTCGCGGCCCTCCGTGGCGGCATCACCACCGTCATCATCCCCGACGAGAACAAGAAGGACCTGGCCGACATCCCCGCGAACGTCACCGACGGCCTGAAGATCGTGCCGGTGAAGTGGATCGACGAAGTGCTCGATCTGGCGCTCGAGCGACCGTTGGCACCCGTGCCCGCCACCGGCAACGACGGTGGAGGAAGGGCGGTGGCGACAACGGGCAAGGGCAAGGGCAAAGGCTCGCCGCAACCCGGCGTGAAGCATTGACCAAGGCGACGGGCGGTGCGTGTCATCGCCCCGAAACCCGCGTCATTGCTGGGTTTTCGGCTTGCGTGCCATTTTTCGCGCTGGTATAACGACGACACCCGCATGCACGAGGCGACGCCTCGATGCGCGTGGACATCACGACCGGCTCCCGCGAGACAAGCGAAGGCCCACGTTCCGGGTTCCGGTCACTCATTCCGCGGTTGTGCCGCACAGGGAGTTACTCAATGAACAAAACCGAATTGATCGATGCCGTCGCCGACGAAGCCGAAGTGTCCAAGGCCGAAGCCGGCCGTGCCGTCGACGCCGTCATCTCCAGCATCACCAAGGCCCTGAAGAAGGGCGACAGCGTGACGCTGGTCGGCTTCGGCACCTTCCAGGTCCGCAAGCGCGCCGCTCGTACGGGCCGCAACCCGAAGACGGGCGACACCATCAAGATCAAGGCGTCCAAGAACCCCGCGTTCAAGGCTGGCAAAGCCCTGAAGGATGCCGTAAACTAATCGACTCGCTGCCGATGGCAGGGTGCGATCACCCGGGTGCTTAGCTCAGCGGTAGAGCGTCTCCCTTACACGGAGAGGGTCGGGGGTTCGAAACCCTCAGCACCCACCACATCGGGGCGATGCAGGATCAAAAAAATTGTCGGACGGTCTAGCGGAAGTTGCGCAAATCGTCTTACAATGTTCGTCTCAGCGCGGAGTGGTAGTTCAGTCGGTTAGAATGCTGGCCTGTCACGCCGGAGGTCGCGGGTTCGAGTCCCGTCCACTCCGCCATTTCACCCAAAAAGCCCGCGAAAGCGGGCTTTTTGCTTTCCGGCTGTCGCACTGTGTTCCCCCCGTGCGATTCGATGCCCTGAGGGCGCGGTGAGTCCGCCGGACGGCGAGACGCGCGTGCAACGGCACGGTAAACTGCGCGGCTGAACGAATTCGGATCCCGTGCGCACATGCTGCAGAAACTCCGCGACAAAACCTCTGGCTGGGTCGCCAGCCTGATCCTGGGGCTGCTGATCATTCCGTTCGCCTTCGTGGGCGTGAACGAGTACATGACGGGCGGGACCGCCAGCGATGTGGCCCTCGTCGAGGCACCGCCGACATGGTGGGAGTCCGCTCCGCAGTGGTGGCCTGTGTCGATGGTCTGGCAGCRCGAGGAAGTGACGCAGGACGATTTCCGCGAGGCGTTCGAGCAGGCACGCCAGCAGCAGCGCCAGGCACAGGGCGAGGCATTCGATCCGCGCGAGTTCGAAAGCGCGGACAACAAGCGCAAGGTGCTCGAGCAGCTGATCGACCAGAAAGTGCTTGCACTGGGCGCCAAGCGCGCCGGCATCGTCGTGGGCGACGCGGCGGTGCAGAAGATGATCATGAGCGAGCCGGCGTTCCAGGTCGACGGCAAGTTCAGTCCCGAGCAGTACCAGATGTTGCTGTCGTCGCAGGTGCCTGCGATCTCGCCGGTGCAGTTCCAGGAACAGCAGCGCGAGCGGCTGCGCATGATGTTGTTGCCGCAGGCCATCGGCGAGTCCGACTTCACCACCGAAGGCGAGCAGGCGCGCATGTGGAAGTTGCTGGGCGAGACCCGCGATATCGGCATCGCGCTGCTGCCGCCGGTGGCGGAGGACAGCGCCGAGGTGACCGACGCACAGATCAAGGCGTGGTACGACGGCCACAAGAGCGATTTCAAGCAGCCTGAGCAGGTGTCACTCGAGTACGTGGAGATCAACGGCGCGACGCTGCCTGTCGCCGCGACCGCCGACGAAGCCGCGCTGCGCAAGCGCTACGAGGCGGAGAAATCGCGCTTCATGTCGCCGGAGCAGCGCGTGGTCGCCCATATCCTGATCGCGGTCGATGCGGGCGCCGACGCCGCCACGCAGAAGAAGGCCGAAGAGAAGGCTGCGGCGCTGGCCAAGCAGGCCCGCGAGGGCGCGGATTTCGCGGCCTTGGCGCGCGCCAATTCGGACGATCCGGGGTCGAAGGACGCGGGCGGCGAACTGCCGCCGTTCGCGAAGGACGGCTCGATGGTCAAGCCGTTCGAGGATGCGGCGTTCGCCATGCAGGCCGGCGAGATCCGCGGCCCGGTGAAGAGCGACTTCGGTTACCACGTGCTGCAGCTGAAGCAGGTCAATCCCGGCGCAGGCCGCAGCTTCGAAGACGTGCGTGGCGAGCTGGCCGCGGAAGAAGCCAGCGGTGAACGTGACCGTGCCTACAACGACCTCGCGGGTCGCGTGGTCAACGAAACGTTGAAGAATCCGACGGCGCTGGCGCCCGCAGCGGCGGCGACCGGCCTGCCGCTGCAGAAGGTGGGTCCGTTCTCCCGCAACGACCCCCAGGGCATCGCGACGGTGCCCGCCGTGCTGCGCGCCGCGTTCTCCGACACGCTGGTGCAGGACGGCACCATCAGCGATCGGATCGAGATCGCCCCCAACCACAGTGTCATCATCCGCGTCGCCCAGCACACGCCCGAGCAGGCGCTGCCGCTGGACAGGGCGCGCGATGCGGTGGTGTTCGCCATCCGCCAGGACCGTCGCGAGAAAGCCGCGCGCGCCGCCGCCGATGCCCTGCTCGCACGCGTGAAGAAGGGCGAGTCGCTCGCCACCATCGCCGCTGCGGAAGGCCTGCGCTTCAACGAACTGCCGGGCCTGCGTCGCGGCATGCCGATGCCGACGGCCGAAGCCAACGAGGCGATCTTCGCCGCCGGACGGCCGGCGGAGGGGAAGGTTGTCGCCGGCCAGGTGGCCCTGGGCCAGGGCGCCTATGCCGTCTTCACCGTGAACAAGGTCACCGATGGCGCCATCGCGGACATGCCGGCCGAAGAGCGCGCGACGATGCAGCAGCAACTGATGCAGCTCAATGGCGGCATCGCGACGCAGGCGTACGTGGACGCGTTGCGCAAGCGTTTCAAGGTCAAGGTCTTCGAAGAGCGGCTCTGAGCCCGACCGATGTTGGATCCGAATCCCGCCGACCGGCGGGATTCTTCTTTGTGGCGAGCCTCGTCGCTACTCTGCGGCGCTGTCCAGCTTCAGCACCATGCCAGGACGCAGCACGGCATTTGCCTTCAGGTCATTCAGCTGTAGAAGCCGCTCGGGCGTAAGTCCGTGGCGACGTGCGATGGTCCACGCCGAGTCGCCACGCTGGACCGTATGCGTGCGTGCGCCCGCGGCGGCGCCTCCGGTGGCGCGAGCGTCGTCTGTGGCGAGGGCCAATGGCGCCGGCGCGGCGGCCTCGTCCGCGCTCGCGTACGTCGGCGCCAGCAGCCGGATCGGCTTGGTGCCACGGCTGAATCGACCGGAGAGCGCGGGATTGAGGCGCGTCAGCAAGGCGAGTGGTTGATGGTGCCGGGTGGCCCAGGCCTCGAGCGTGGCATCGCCTGGCAGCACATGGACCGCCAGGCGCGGCACCGGGCGATCCATCTGTTTGAGCCACGCATCGCGATCGTCGGCCTGCTGGAAGATGCAGGCCAGCGCGTGCAGCTTCTCCACGTAGGCGTAGGTGATGCCGGACAGGCCGGGCAACTCGGCGGGACGCGCATTGCGGGCGTTCATGCCGGCACGGCGCATGGATTGCAGGACGCGGTATTCGCCGGCGTTGTAGGCCATCACGGCCAATCGCCAGTCGCCGCCGAACATGCCGTGCAGGGTCTTGAGATAACGGACGGCGGCCTGGGTGGAATCCACGGGCGACAGCCGGCCGTCGTAACCCTCGCGCATCGGGACTCCATGGTTGCGCGCGGTGATGCCGATGAACTGCCACAACCCCGCCGGGCCTTGGGGATTGCGCGCGCCGGGCTTGTATCCGCTCTCCACGAACGGGATGAGCGCGAACTCGGTCGGCAGCTGCGCTTCGCGCAATGCGTCGACCACGTAGCCGAACAACGGCAGCACGTCGTCTTCCGCGCGCGCGAGTTGTCCGGGCGCATGGCTGAAATGCTTCTTCCAGCGCCCCTGGGTCGCCGCGCTGTCGCACGTCGGATCGGCCAGCCCGTCGCGGAAGCGCTGGTAGATGTCCAGGCCGCTGCGTTGATCGCCGGCGGCGAGCGGGGAGGGGTCGACGGCAAGTACGTCGAGCGTCGCCGGTGCGTTCTCCGCCGTCGCTGGATCCGCGGCAACGACGGTCTGAGATGCCAGCGCGAGGCCGGTCGCCAGCAGTCCGGCAAGGGGCAGGGCACGGGGATGTTTCATGCGCGGAAGTCGTTCTTCCACTGCCGCAGGGTCGCGAAGGTCTCGATCCGATCGACCGGCGGCCGGCCGAGGCGGTGGGAGATGGTGGCCTGGACCTCGGCGCTGTCCACGCGCAGGAAAGGATTGGTCGCGCACTCGCTGGCCAGCGTCACCGGCAGGCTGGGACGGCCCGCTTGGCGCATGGTGCGGACGTCTTCGATGCGTTGCCGCAGGGCCGGGTTGAGCGGGTCCACGGCAATCGCGAACGCGCCGTTGGCCAGGGTGTATTCGTGGCCGCAACAGACCAGCGATGCACCGGGCAGGGCGGACAGGCGATCCAGCGATTCGAGCATCTGCGACGGCGTGCCCTCGAACAGGCGACCGCAGCCCAGGCTGAACAACGTATCCCCGCAGAACAGGTGCAGCGGACCGTCGCCGCCGCCGCCATGGAAGGCGATGTGGGTGCGCGTGTGTCCAGGCACGGCGAGCACCGACAGCGCCCAGTGCTTCACCCGTACGACAT
>NZ_JBGFFG010000212.1:0-5865 GCF_056175765.1 Pseudoxanthomonas sp. LjRoot204_2
CGTCGATTGTGCGCGACCAGGTGGTTCTTGGCGGTATTCACGGCGATGCGGTGCAGCCACGTATAGAACTGGGAATCGCCCCGGAAATTGCCCAGCGCGCGATAAGCACGCAGGAACGTCTCCTGGGCCACGTCCTGGCACTCGCTCCAGTCATGGATGTAACGCCCGATCAGCGCCACCACGCGATGCTGGTACTTGCGCACCAGCAGGTCGAAGGCCGCGCTGTCGCCGCGTTGCACGCGCCTGACCAGCTCGAGGTCCAGCTCCTGGGTTGGATCAACTTCGGCCATGCCGGGCCGCACTCCTGTCGGCTCGGCGGTGGCCGGGCCCTGTGACCGCGCTAGCGGGGGAAAGTTCAACGCTTTGTCCAAACCGTTGCCCTATCAAGAATTTAACCGGCGCAACGGGAACATCCCCGGTGCCGTGGTCACGCCCGTGACGGCGTTCCCTTTCCATATGTGGATTTGACGGGGACGAAACAACCTCGGGATGATAGCGGCCTTCTCCATACGTGAACGGATGGTCTCCTGCATGGCCGCGAACTTCGATGGGCTGCGATTCAGTCACTGGCAGACCGAGCTGCGCGCCGACGGCATCGTCGTGCTCGCGTTCGACCGCCAGGGCGCCAGCGTCAATGCGTTCTCGCAGGATGTCCTGATCGAACTGGCCGACATCATCGAACGCCTGGCCATCGATCCGCCCAAGGGCGTGGTGTTGCGTTCGGCGAAGGCGTCGGGCTTCATCGCCGGCGCGGATCTGAAGGAATTCCAGGAGTTCGACCGCAAGGGCACCGTCAACGATGCGATCCGCCGCGGCCAGGCCGTCTTCCAGAAACTGGCCGACCTGCCCTGCCCAACGGTGGCAGCGATCCACGGCTTCTGCATGGGCGGCGGCACCGAGATTTCGCTGGCGTGCGACTACCGTGTGGCCAGCAGCGATCCGTCCACCCGCATCGGCCTGCCCGAAGTGAAGCTGGGCATCTTCCCCGGCTGGGGTGGCAGCGCGCGCCTTCCGCGCCTGGTGGGTGCGCCGAAGGCGATGGACATGATGCTCACCGGCCGCACCCTGTCGGCGAGCTCGGCCAAGGCGATGGGCCTGGTCGACAAGATCGCCGAACCGGCCGTGCTGGTCGACGCCGCCGTCGCATTGATCGCGTCGCGCCCGCAACGCCCCTTCAAGCAGCGCTTCACCGGCTGGATCAGCAACAGCTGGCTCGCGCGCCAACTGCTGGCGCCGCAGATGCTCAAGCAGGTCGCTCGCAAGGCGCCGAAGGCGCACTACCCTGCGCCCTACGCACTGATCAACGTCTGGAAGACCGCCGGCGGCAAGGGCATCCAGGCGCGCCTGGATGCCGAGCGCAAGGCGGTGGTGAAGCTGGCCGGCACGCCGACCGCGCGCAACCTGATCCGCATCTTCTTCCTCACCGAACGGCTCAAGGGCCTCGGTGGAAGGGACCACGGCATCGCGAATGTGCATGTCGTCGGCGCCGGCGTGATGGGCGGCGACATCGCGGCGTGGTCCGCCTACAAGGGCTTCAACGTCACCCTGCAGGACCGTGAGCAGCGCTTCATCGATGGCGCGCTCTCGCGTGCGCAGGAATTGTTCGCCAAGAAGGTGAAGGACGAGAGCAAGCGCCCCGCCGTGGCCGCGCGCCTGAAGGGCGACCTGGCCGGCGATGGCGTGCCGCAGGCGGACCTGGTGATCGAGGCGATCATCGAGAACCCCGAGGCCAAGCGCGATCTCTACCAGACCRTCGAGCCGCGCCTGAAAGCCGATGCGCTGCTGACCACGAACACCTCGTCGATTCCGCTTACCGAACTGCGCGAGCACATCCAGCGTCCGGCGCAGTTCGCCGGCCTGCATTACTTCAACCCGGTGGCGTTGATGCCGCTGGTGGAGATCGTGCAGCACGACGCGCTGGACGAAGCGAACGTCAAACGCCTTGCCGCGTTCTGCAAGGCGCTGGACAAGTTCCCGATGCCGGTCGCAGGCACGCCGGGCTTCCTGGTCAACCGCGTGCTGTTCCCGTACATGCTGGAAGCCGCGACCGCGTATGCCGAAGGCATTCCCGGCCCGGTGATCGACAAGGCCGCGGTGAAGTTCGGCATGCCCATGGGACCGATCGAACTGATCGACACCGTGGGCCTGGACGTGGCGCAGGGTGTGGGTGCGGAACTGTCGCCCTTCCTCGGCCTGCAACTGCCCGCGGCACTGGCCACGGTGGAACCCGGGAAGCGCGGCAAGAAGGACGGCCAGGGCCTGTACAAGTGGGAGAACGGCAAGGCCGTCAAGCCGCAGGTGCCGCAGGAGTACAAGGCGCCGGACGATCTGGAAGACCGCCTGATCCTCCCACTGCTCAACGAAGCGGTCGCCTGCCTGCACGACGGCGTGGTCGCCGATGCCGACCTGCTCGATGCCGGCGTGATCTTCGGCACCGGCTTCGCTCCGTTCCGCGGCGGCCCCATCGAGCACGTGAAAGCGGTCGGCCCCGACGCATTGCGGGAAAAGCTCAAGGCACTGCAGGCGCGCCACGGCGACCGCTTCGCGCCGCGCCCGGGCTGGGACAATCCGGCACTCCGTCAGCCAACGGTCTGATCCGCGCATGGAAAAGGCCGCTCCCGAGCGGCCTTTCTCTTCCCGCGCCCAGCGTGGGGCGAAGATGTCAGCCCTCAGGCAACGCTTGCGTCATCACCCAGTCTTCCTTCGGGTCGTCGCCGATGTAGAAGATGGACCGGCCGACGCTCTGGAAGCCGTGCTTGCGCCAGAAGCGGATTGCCTGCGGCGCCTCCTGCCAGACGGTAAGCCATGCCGAACGCGAGCCTCGCAGCTTGGCCGCCGCCAGCAGGTGCGAGACCAGCACGGCGGCGATGCCCTTGCCGTGGAAGGCCTCGTCAAGGTAGATGCGCGCCAGTTCCACGGTGGGCCGCAGCACCACCTCGGTCGGCGGCACCGTGCCCCAGCGCAGCTGCGCATAGCCGGCCCACACGCCGTCCTGCTCGACGATCAGGGTCAGCGTGTCGGGGTCGCGGATCTCTTCGGCCTGGCGCTCGGGCGAATACATCGCGGCCACGTGCGCCGCCACATTCTCCGGCGTGCTGCAGTGGCCGTGGGTGGCAAGGAACGTGCGCCGCATCATCGTGGACAGGGCGGCGGCTTCGGAAGGGCGTGCGGGGCGAACGGTGATACCGGCTTTCATGCCGTAAGTCTTGCCTGTTTCCATCCCCAAGACAACGCAGGCACGCACACGGAGAGGTCAGCGCACCTTCACCAGCCGATGCCAGGGGCTCACCAGAGCATGACTAGCGTCGCGCGAACACCTCGGGCGGCGCGCGTACCGGGCTGCGTTCGGCCGCGACATCCTCGATGACGCCGAGCTGCGCCGAGAAATCCGCCAGCCGCGACCAGACATAGGGCTGCAGGTCATCCGGCGCGCGGTCGTAGACCTGCCGCCACAGCGCATCCATGAACGCGCGCGGATCCTCGCGCAGCGCCCCGCGCTCGATGCGCTGACCCGCCGCGGCCAGGATGGCCCGAATGTCCGCCAAGGTCTCCATGCCTCGAGACTAAGCCGCCTGGATGCCCATCGTGTGACACGAGACGTCGATTTCCGACGATCGGCGCGGTTCTGTGAAGCCGGTTACGGATCGCGCCCGGCGATGCATCCGAATCGCGACCGCTGTACGCAGGAATGACGCGCTGCGCCACGCCGGGGCACCGCGGTCACGGCGTGGGGATGTCTTCGCGGAACAGCCACAGCATCGCGCGTCGGTAGGTTTCGCCGATCGTCGCCGCATGTGTGCCGTCCTGGATCGTCAGCAGGGTCACCCGCCATGGTGCACCCATCGACGCTGTGGACCAGTGCGTGGTCCAGTCGCGCGCGATGCGCTGGCGCTCGGCCGTATCGCGCGTGCCGCTGGCGACTGCCACGCGCAGATCGGCGCGCGTGTGCGGGCGCGCTGCGACAAACAGCGCTTCACGCGCCGGCCCGGGTGAGGGATTGCTGGCGATTCGTCCCCAGAACAGGTCCGGATCCTGTAATGCGGACCACAGCACGAAGGAACCGGCGCGCGACTGTCCCACCAGCACGCGCCGCGCCGGGTCGGCGGCATAGCGACGCTCGACTTCGGGCACCAGGTGCGCGCGCAGGAACGCGAGATAGCCCGGCGCTCCGCCCTGCTCTGCGGTGGGATCGCTGCCCGGCGCCGTGAAATCGACGTGGCGCTTGTTGATAGCCGGGTCGAAGCCACCGTAGGCGATGCCGACGATGATCGCTTCGGGCAATCGCTCGTCGTAATGCAGGAACAGATGCGTCGGCGCCAGCAGCGGAAACAGGCTGTCGCCGTCCAGCACGTACACCACCGGGTAGCGCGTGACCGATCGGGCGTCATAGCTCTCGGGATAGCGGACGTAGACGTGGTGCACGCGACCGGAACCCGGATCGGTCAGCGGGAAGTAGTCGCCCTTCAGGGCGGGGAGGTGTTCCAGCGGGGTCGCCGGAGGATGAGACGCGGCCGCGGGCGGCGCTGCGCGGGCCGTCGACACCGCCATCGTCAGCAGCCCTGCGAACAAGAGGATCGTRCAGCGGATCATGCGGAATTTCCATCACGGCCGCGCCCTGCGGCGGTGCCCATTATGGCGACCAGCGACCGCTCCAAGCGACAACGAGGGGGCAGACTATGCGCAGCCATCACGCCCGGCCACCCTCGCCTCGTGATCACCTCCCGTAGCCTGTTGCCCATGACCCAGAGCCCAGAACTGCTGCGCCGGCTGTTGCGCGCCAAGGACCGGATGGATGCCTTCCCCGACCAGGCRTGGCCGGTCGAGCGGCTGGCGGAGGTCAGCGCCGTTTCACCCGCGCACTTCGCGCGTTCGTTCAAGCAGGCCTTCGGCCTGCCGCCGCACCGCTACCTGCTGACGCGGCGCATCGAACGCGCGGCATCCCTGCTGTGCGATACCGACGCACCGGTCATCGATATCGCCCTGAAAACCGGCTGGACCAGCATCGGCACCTTCGGCCGCATCTTCCGCGACATCACCGGTGAAAGCCCGCGCGAGTGTCGCCAGCGCGCACGCGCATCCGCGACCCTGGCCGGCGCCATCCCCGAGTGCGTGCTGCGTGCGGCCGAACGTCCTGACCTGAAGACCGCAGTTTTGGAGAAGCGCAGGCAGGCCGTCGCAGCTACGGTGGCGCCACCAACGAAGGAGGTCCCATGATCCAGGGCATCGATGTGATCGGCGTGTACGTCCGCGACCAGGACGAGGCGCTCGCGTTTTACGTGGACAAGCTCGGCTTCCGCGTGCAGGCGGACGTACGCAACGGCGACTATCGCTGGCTGACGGTGCAGCATCCCGAACAGCCCTCGGTGCAACTCGGTCTGTTCATGCCAGGCCCGCCCCTGCACGACGCCGCCACCACCGCCGCGCTGGACAGCCTGGTCGCCAAGGGCGCGATGCCGCCGCTGGTGCTGACAGTGAAGGACTGCAAGGCCACCTACGAAGCCCTGAGCGCGAACGGCGTTGAGTTCATCCAAGCGCCCATCAGCCGCTACGGCCAGGTGGATGCGGGCTTCCGCGATCCTTCCGGCAACGGCTGGAAGATGATTGAACGCCAGCACAAGGAGATGCCGTGAGCATCGCGCGTCTTTCCCGCCAGAGCCATCGCGGGCTATCCATCGTGTTCACCCTCACTGTCGTGCTCAACTTCGCCTGGCGGGCGGCGGTGACCGGCGAACCACCGGCGTGGGTGACGTACTCGCCCCTGCCGCCGTTGTTCCTGCAGTTGATCACCGGGCTTTGGCTGTTCGCCCTGCCTTGGCTGGGCAGCAAGCGCGCAAGCGCCGCGGGCCCGTGACGATGGTGCTCACG
>NZ_JBGFFG010000213.1:0-5852 GCF_056175765.1 Pseudoxanthomonas sp. LjRoot204_2
CGGCTGGACCTGGTCCAGGCCGAGCGTGGAGGCGTCGAACACTACCTCATCACCGCCGGCGTCCAGGATCTCGTCGTACATCGCACGACGCTCTTCCACCAGCGTGTCCTGCAGCTCGGGGTCGAAGGCGAGCATGTAGCCCACGGCCTGCTCGGCCTTGCCTGCCGCGCGGAGCGCGACCTGCTTGCCACCACCGAAAGCGGCGTGGATGTCGGCCGGATCGAAGCTCTCGCCCTTGATCGGGATGCCCAGGCGCATGCTGAGCATGGCTTCGGCCATCTTCTGCACCAGGCGCTTCTCGGCCGCATTCTGCTCGGCCTGCTGCTGGCGTGCTTCCTCGCTCGCCGGCTCGGCCTTGGCCTTGCGGCCGCGCTCGATGACGCCCTCGGTGATGGCCACGCGCATCAGCACCGAACCCAGCTGGTCGGCCGAGGATGCGTGGATCGTGTCGTCGATCAGCTCGGCCTTGCCCACCTTCGCGTCCCACTGGACCTCATAGCCCATGTGGTTGGCGATGCGCTCCAGCACATCGACGGCGCGCGAAGTGGCGCCCGGCCCGGTGATGACACCCTTGGGTTCGGTGATCGGCTCGCCGCCGGTGCGGTCCAGCTGGTCCACGTTGAACACGCGGAACTGCGCCAGACGCGGGTAGGTTTCCAGGATCGGCTCCTGGGTGTCCTCATCGACCTCGCCCGTGTCGCGGGTGACGGTCTGGAAGAAGAAGACCTTCGTGGACTGCTCGCCCTTGCGCACGCTCCAGCCGCGGGATTTGGCGCCGTCGAAGGTGCACCACTGGCCGGACTCGTAGCCCTTCTCCATGGCGGCGTTGGCCAGCGTCAGCACATTGAGGCCGTGGTACGGCCGGCCGTTGGCCGCCGAAGTCGGCCACTGCATCACCTTGCCGAAGGTGGAGACCGGATCGAGCACACCGGCCTCGACTGCGCGGGCCAGCTCGTCACGGCTGAGATCGAAATTGGAAGGCCGCGTCGCGCCCTGCGGCGTCGTGCGGGCGGAGGTCGAGGCGGCACCAGTGGAAGGAATAGCCCCTGCCGGCAAGGGGGATGCCGGCAGGGGGTTCCCAGCAACCTGGCCGCCGACCAGCGAACTGATCGGGCGAATCCGGGTCATGGTGGCTGCTTACTGGTTGTCGGGGGTGCCGGCGTCGGCCGGGGCAGGCTGCAGGTAGCCGTCGCGCACGTCGGCCCAGTCCAGACGGTCCGGGTCCTGCGTCGCGTTGATCGTGGTGTTGGCAGCGGGCATGGATGTCTCCTGTGGGAAGGCGACGGGTGCCGCCTTGCCTTTCATTAGACTATCCGGATTCATGGCTGTCAATAACTTTCGTTAGAGTATCTTTCAGGCCGATGCCACGGATGCCAGCTCTTCGCCCACGTGGAAAGGATCTTCGTCCCCCAGCACGTGCAGGCCATAGCGCAGGTTCTGGATGGCGGTCTTGCGCGCCGGGCCGTCCAGCATGTCTTCCAGGCCGGTCTCGGCCATGTTGCGCGCCACGACCTGGCGCAACACCGTGCTGACTTCGTCGAATGGCTCGAACGATGCCTGCCGCTCGGCGTGCATCACCATGTCGCGGTAGACGGTATGGGTGGGGGCTTCCAGGGCACCGGTGACCAGCACAACCACGTCGGTCACGTCCTTGTACAGGACGCTTGCGTAGTCCTCATCGTCCAGGCGCTCAGCGATGTCATCGCTGTCGGCCGTCAGGCGATTGGAACCGCATGCCTCTTCGATCGCATGCGTGAGAACCGCGCGGTCAACGCGGATGCCAGACAAGCGTTCGTATAGACGCTTGGCCGCTTCCTTCGAGCTGTTATCCATAGTGCCCCCTGTTCTACTCAAGTAAGGGGCCGCCCGAGGGCGGCACCCTGGAATCAAATCGCCATTTACAAGAATGCTTTTGCGAAGGTCTCTTCGTCGGACAGCACGGAGATCGTCGCGCGAACCTTGCCCTGGTCCTTGTAGAGGACCGTGGGGACACCAGTGTACCCGGACGTACGTAGCAACTGCAGGTTACGTTCCAGTTTCTCGGCGGTTTTTTCCGTTACCTTGACGCCCGTCAAGGTTCGGTTATTCATTTCCGTGAGTGCTTCGCGAGAATTCTTCGCCTGATATATGGCAGCCGCGAATTGATTGGAGTCCTCCGAGAGGATAGCGACCGGAATCCAGCGAACTTGAGTACCGCCCGTCGCCGCGACGTCACGCAGCTTCTCCCACAGCTTGTGGCAGTACGGACACTGGGGGTCGAAGATCACGTAGGCGACCTTGTCGCCCTGGCCCTCGGTGATGTAGTCCAGCTCTCCGGCCTGCTCCCAGAGCTTGGCCAGCTCGGCTTCGTCCAGCTCCTTCTGCGCGCCGTCGCCGCGGATCGAGGCCCGCGACATGTCGTTGCTGGTCACATTCCCGCCCTTGGCGTCGAACACGGTCCCCAGGATCACGTGCTTGCCGTCCGGGGTGATGTAGAACAGGCGCCGGTCGAGGCCGCGATCGGCCACGACCGCCTTCAGGCCCGACTCGGAGGTGAAGGCCGCCGAGATCGTGGCGCCCTGGCTGATCAGGAACTGCTCGGCCTCGGTCGGCGCCGGAGCGCCTTCGGCCTGTGCCGTCGTCGGCGCGGCAGCCGGCCCCGTCGCCGCAGCCTTGTCGGTGGCCTCGGCACCGCTGCAGCCCGACAGGGCAACAGCAGCGGCCAGGACGAAAGTGAGTTTGATACCAAATCCCTTGTACATCATGAGCTCCAGAATCGGACTTTGCCGGTGTCGGTGTGGATGAAGTTGCGCCGGTCGACGTAAAAGCCGATTCCACCGGCGCGGTAGCTTGCAAGAAACTTGCCAACGAACTCCGCCGGAAGATTGGCGTAGCGGCCATCCATGGCGCGGCCCTGCGTATGCAGGCTGTTCTTGGCCGCCCCCTCGGTCGTTGCGTTGGTGTGCTGGGTCCGGTAGCCGCTGGTGACCAGGTACGGCTCGTCGAACCCATGGGTGGCATACAGCCAGGACTGCATGCCGAAAATCATGTTGATCAGGGTCAGATCCATCTGCGTGGACTGCCCTGCCCTCACATCGCGCAGGACGTGGCAGACCTGCTGGTAGCCGGACGGCACCACGGCCCCATCGCGCCAGTAGCAGACACGACKCTCTTCGCCCGTACCCTGACGAACCAGGTTGACCACGCGTGGCTGCGCCCAGAACGCATTGGCCGATGCGGCATCGGCGTAGTGCGTGGGCAGCGCCATCCCCGTCCTGCGGGACAGCGGGTTGGCCTGCGTTCCGCCGCTGGCCAGCGCCACCATGCCCGCGCCGATGCCCAGCAGCAGCCGGCGACGGCGGGCGTTCAGCAGCTCGAAGCCATCAGTGCTGGCCATCGGTGCTTCCTCCCTGCGCGTGCTTGGAGACCAGGGTGGTCAGCTCGGCAAGCGCGGCGGCCATCTCGTCCATCGCCGCCTCGTTGCGCTCGGGCTTGGGCGGTGCCGGATAGCGGGTGCTGGAGGCCACCTGGCCCACGATCTCGCGTGCGACGGTGCGCGCTTCGGCATCGGTGGCGCCCAGCGCCATCGCCACATCCGCCAGCGCCGTGGAAGTGGCTGCGGCGTCCATGAAGCGCATGGATGGCGAGGATGCCTGTGCGCCCATCGCATTGGCCGCCAGTGCCTGCGCGGCCTGGGCGAACAGCATGTCGTCGCTCTGCGCCTCCACCGGCGCCGTCGAGGACTCGCGRCCGAACACGGTGACCGTGTCCAGGGCGCTGCCGTCGAACACCACGTCATCCGTACCCTCCGGCGCGGCAGCTTCCGCCGTCGCTTGCGCCGGCTCCTGCGACGCGTCCTCCGGCGCCGCCGCGGGCGTGTGGGTGTATCCGCCGGCAGAGCCCGACTCGGCTTCCGCCTGCGGCGAATGCTTCAGGCCCGCAACAGCCGCCTCGAACAAGCTGATGCCGACCTCTGCACCCTGCTGCGCGGCCTGGTAGCTCTTCGTGCCCTTGGCCTTGATCGCCACATCGAGCGCGTGCAACGCGCCATCCGGCTCCACGATCGTTTCGCCCAGCGGGTACTGCAGCAGGCCCTCGGTGATCTTGCTGGTGTCCACCTGTAGCTTGCGGATCTCCGCTTCGGAGACCGGCATGACCTTCACAAAGTGGTTCAGCCGGTAGTCGTTGGCCTTGGACGGCACCGCGTAGAACATGCGGGCGCGGATGACATCGGACTTGACGAAGATGTGAACCTGACCCTCGATCTGGTTCACCATGTCCTGCAGGTCGATGCGGTTCACGCGCGTGTGCTTGGCCTGGGCCTCGCCCTTGAAGCCGCCGAACAGGCCATCGCCCATTTCCCAGCCGCTCATCTCGGCCACATAGGCCTGGCCCGCACGCTTCTCGATCAGGTCATACGAGTCGGCAGAGTCTTCCATCTTGCCGATGATCTTGACGTTGGAGTTGGACCAGATCGCCAGCGTCTCTTCCTTGGACGTGCGATAGAACGCCTGCAAGTCCTGGCCTGCTGCCACCAGGCAGAAACCCAGCGATCGCGCCTGCGCCCACATCAGGGCCGYGTCCTCGGGCATGAAGTAGCCGAACTCGTCGAAGATCGCGATGAACGGCGTGGGCGCCATGGTGGCGCGGTTGTCCAGCAGTTCGGCGCGGCTGCCTTCCAGCCGGCCGCCCAGCTCGGCGCCCATCATGCCCTTCATCGCCGCGACGATGATCTTGCCCAGGTTGGACAGTTCCGGTCGCGACTTTTCCAGCGCCGGCAGCAGCACCAGAAGAATGCGGTTGTTGCGCACCACGTCCTGGAAGTTCACTTCGCCCTGTGGGGTGAAGTAGATATAGCCGTACGTGTCGGCCAGCGAGGACAGAATGCGCGTGAACTGCATCTGCTGGTAGCCGAACTGCTCAAGGAAGGTGGAGGACTGCTTTTCGCCGCCATCCTTCTTGTAGCCGGGCACGTCGTACAGGAACGCCTGCAGCATCGTGCGGTTCTTGTCGCTGATGTACGGATCGTTCATCAGCTCGGTGTACTTCGGATAGGGCATGAACTCGCGGATCGCGCCGATATGGAGCATCAGGCGACCCTGGTCGCGCAGATCCACCAGCGCGGGCAGTACCGCGGAGATGAAGCTGATTGCGCGGCCCTTCCACATGTCGCCCTTGCCGTCCGAGGCGTCCATCAGGCTCACAACCAGCTGGATCAGGCTGTCGGCGTTGCCGACTGAGAACGGGTTGTACGTATTGGACGGCTTGTCGACACGCTTCTTCTTCGTGTCCGCGTTGCCGGTCATGTAGTTGATGACCAGCAAGTCGTCCTCGCGGCCGTACTGGCGCACCATCGAGAAGATCTTGCCCCACAGTGACACGTCACCCTTGCCGTCGACGTACGCGAAACCGGAGCACCAGGTGATCGCGTTGAATGCCATCGACGTCAGGCCTTCGGTCTTACCGGCACCGGTGGAGCCCAGCACGAAGATGTGCGTACGCATATCCTCGTTGGCTGCCCAGATCTCAGCGTTGTCACCCTCACGATTGCCGATGTAGCCGATGCCGCGGGCCATCATCGGCTTGCCCGTGCCCGGGTGCAGGTCCTTCTCGTCCAGCTCGTTCAGACCCTTGCGCTTGCGGAAGGGCGTGTCTTCCTTGCGCGAGAGCACGATCGGCGCGTATGCCAGCGCCAGCAACGGCAGGATGTCGAACAGGAAGGGGAATACGACCACGCCGACCACGGATAGGAATCCCAGCACCGCCACCGCAAACTCGGTGCTGGCAAGGTCCGTGGTTTGTTCCCACAGCGTACGGGTATCGCGCAGCAGCCGCGTGCGGCGGATCTCCTGCTCGCGGCGTACGCCTTGGAT
>NZ_JBGFFG010000214.1:0-5851 GCF_056175765.1 Pseudoxanthomonas sp. LjRoot204_2
CTTCGCGGGCCTGCAGCACGATCTTGTCGTCGCCGGACGAGCTGTCGGAAGATGCCGACGAACCGGCGGACGAGGCGCCCGCAGAGCTGCCGGCGAAGCTGCCGGCCAGGGCCGGGACGGAAAGTGCCAGCAACACGCCGGCCAGGATCAAACGGGACATGGATGTTTCCGGAGGGGACGCCGTCACCGGCGCGGTGCGCAAAGCCTACCTGCAATCGACGCGTGCCGGATGAACCCGCATCACCCTTGCGCGTCGAACAGCTTGCCCGGATTCATCAGTCCGTTCGGATCCAGCACCCGCTTGATGCCGCGCATCATGGCGATCTCTTCCGGGCTGCGCGTGCTTTCCAGGTAGCCCTTCTTGACCAGGCCGATGCCGTGCTCGGCCGAAATGCTGCCGTGGTGGCGCTTCAGCGAGGCCGCCAGCAGTTTGGTGACCTGCTCGCACTGGGTGACGAAGTCCGCGTTTTCCATGCCATCGGGTTTCAGCACGTTGATGTGCAGGTTGCCGTCGCCGATATGGCCGAACCACACCACCTCGAACTGCGGATACGCCTCGCCCAGCAAGGCCTGGGTCTCGGCCAGGAAAGCCGGCATGGCCGAGATGCGCACCGACACGTCGTTCTTGTACGGCACGTAGCGGGCCAGGGCTTCGGTGATGCCCTCGCGCAGACGCCACAGCTGCGCGGCCTGCGCGTCGGACTGGCTGATCACGCCGTCGCTGACCCAGCCCTGCTCCATGCAGGCCTCGAAGGCGGCCATCGCGGCGGCTTCCTTCGCCTCGTCGCCGATGGCGAACTCGGTGACCACGTAGTACGGGTGCACCTCGTCGAACGGCTTCTGCGCACCGTGCGCGAGCACATGCTGCAGCGCGCGGTCGGTGAAGAACTCGAACGCCTCCAGCTGCAGGCGCTCGCGGAATGCGGCGAAGACCTGCATCAGCACCTCGAACGACGGCAGCGCCAGCAGCATGACGTTGGTCGGCGGCGGCGGATCGGTCAGCCGCACGGTGGCTTCCACCACCACGCCCAGCGTGCCCTCGGACCCGATGAACAGATGGCGCAGGTCGTAGCCGCTGGAGTTCTTGATCAGTGCCTTGTTGAGCTCCAGCACGTCGCCGGCGCCGGTAACCACCTTCAGGCCGGCGATCCATTCGCGCGTGTTGCCGTAGCGGATCACGCGGATGCCGCCCGCGTTGGTCGCAATGGTGCCGCCGATGGCGCACGAGCCCCGCGAGGCGAAATCCACCGGATAGACCAGGCCCTGCTCGCGCGCCGCATTGTGCACGGCCTCCAGCGGCATGCCGGCCTGCACCGTCAACGTGCGGTCGACCGCATTGAAATCGATCGCCTGGTTCATGCGTTCCAGGCTGAGCACCAGTTCGCCGTTGGCCGCCACGGCGCCGCCGGACAGGCCGGTGCGGCCGCCCGACGGCACGAGCGCGACGCGATGCGCGTTGGCCCACTGCACGACGGCCTGGACGTCCTCGACGGTGGCCGGCAACGCGATCGCCAGCGGCGCGGGCGTCCAGCGCCGGGTCCAGTCGCGACCGTAGTGCTCGAGGTCGGCGGGATCGGTCTTCAGGCGCAGCCCGGGGGCGGCGTCGAGCAGGGCTTGCAGGCGCGGATCGCTCATTGCACGGGTGGGTTTTCGGGGGCGCTCAGGGTGCCAGCGATGCCGTGCGGCGTCCAGCCGATGGCGAGGTCGTTTCAGAGGCAACCAAGCCGGGAAATCGGCAACCGAGCATTCCATTCCGCGCCGCAGCATCGACGGCGCGCATCTGGCATAGTGACGGCCCCTTTCCATTCCCCGCACGACCTTCCGGCAATGTCGAACAAGAAGACCTCGTACCCGAAGCAGGACATCCGCGTACTGTTGCTGGAGGGGGTCAGCCGGACTGCGGTGGAGACCTTCCGGGCGGCGGGCTACACGCAGATCGAGTTCCACGAGAAGTCCCTGCCGGAAGACGAACTGAAGCGCCGCATCGCCGAGGCGCACATCGTCGGCATCCGTTCGCGCACGCATCTGACCGACGACGTGCTGGCGCAGGCGCGCCGGCTGATCGCAGTGGGCTGCTTCTGCATCGGCACCAACCAGGTGGACCTGGATGCCGCGGAGCTGGCCGGCATCCCGGTCTTCAACGCGCCCTACTCCAACACCCGCAGCGTGGCCGAGCTGGTGATCGCCCAGGCCATCATGCTGATGCGCGGCATTCCGCAGAAGAACGCCGAGTGCCACCGCGGCGGCTGGAGCAAGTCGGCCGCGGGCAGCCACGAGGTGCGCGGCAAGACACTGGGTATCATCGGCTACGGCCACATCGGCACGCAGGTCGGCGTGCTGGCCGAAGCGCTGGGCATGCACGTGCTGTTCCACGACATCGAGACCAAGCTTTCGCTGGGCAACGCGCGTCCGGCCATCGGCCTGGACGACCTGCTGGCGCAAAGCGACGTGGTGACCCTGCACGTGCCGGAAACGCCGGCCACCCAGGGCATGTTCGGTGCGGCGCAGATCGCCGGCATGAAGCGCGGCGCGCACCTGATCAACGCCTCGCGCGGCACGGTGGTCGACATCGACGCGCTGGCCGATGCGCTGAAGTCGGGCCAGGTGGGTGGCGCGGCGGTGGACGTGTTCCCGGTCGAGCCCAAGGGCAATGCCGAATCGTTCGAGTCGCCGCTGCGCGGGCTGGACAACGTCATCCTCACGCCCCACGTCGGAGGCTCCACCCTGGAAGCGCAGGACAACATCGGCATCGAGGTGGCGGCCAAGCTGGTGCGCTACAGCGACAACGGCAGCACGCTGTCGGCGGTGAACTTCCCCGAGGTCACCCTGCCCGGCCATGACGGCAGCCGCCGCATCCTGCACATCCACCGCAACGTGCCGGGCGTGCTGTCGCAGATCAACGACATCTTCCGCGACCGCGGCATCAACATCGACGGGCAGTTCCTGCGTACCGATCCCAAGGTCGGCTACGTGGTCATCGATGTCACCGCCGACGAGGAACAGACCACCAGCCTGCGCGAGGCGATGGCGGCCATCGACGGTACGTTGCGGGTACGCGTGCTGTATTGATAGACGCGTAACGGCGGGCCAAGGCCCGCCCTACGCCTGGTTCCGCGCCAGCCACTTGCGCGCCATGCGACTGAGGGATTCGTCCGACTCGTCGGCGAGCGGGGCGATCTCGCGCCAGGCCAGGTCCAGCGACTCCTCGCTGACCACGTAGGCCTCGCTGCCGCCTGCGCGCACCACGTAGCGCACGTCGTAGTGCCAGTGGCCGGGAACCCCCTTGCGCTCCGGGATCCAGTGGCGGTCCAGATCGAAGATGCCGCCCTCCACGGCCAGGTCGGACAGGCCCGACTCTTCCTCGGCTTCCTTCAGTGCGACACGGGCCATGTCGGTGTCGCCATCGGCGTGACCGCCCAGTTGCAGCCAGCGGTCCAGCTTGCGGTGATGGGTCATGAGAATGCGCCGGCCATCACCGCTGACCAGCCACGCGCCGCCGGTCAGATGGCCTTCCAGCCGCTCGCGGACGAACGGGTTGGCCGGCTCGTCCAGCAGGGCCAGGAACTGGGCGATGACCGCTTCTTCGTCGGGCCAGCGGCGGCCGTAATCGGCCAGGTGTTCTCGTAGCGAAGCATAAGCGGCTGACACGACGTGCTTTTCCTTTCCGCGATGGCGAAGACGGCGCCGATTATCGCCGGCCATGCTGCACCTGCGCTTGTGATCCCCCGCCCGCTTTGGCAAGGTACGGCCTTCCGTGGGGACCGTCCCCATGACCGTTGTCACCGCCCGGTGGGCCTGTCCATCGGCACTCAGTCATCTCAGGGGACGCTGCGAATGCTCAAAGCTCTGTTCAGGGTCAAGCCGGTCGCGCCGGCAGGCCACGTCGATGCCGGTGAACCCTTCGAAGGCAGCCTGGACGGCGAAGCCACCCTGAAACGGACGCTGACGGCCAAGCACCTGGTCATGCTGGGCGTGGGTGCGGTGATCGGCGCGGGCATCTTCGTGCTGACCGGCCAGGCCGCCGCCAACCATGCCGGCCCCGCGATCATGCTGAGCTTCGTGCTGGCCGGCTTCGCCTGCGCCATGGCGGGCCTGTGCTACGCCGAATTCGCTTCGATGATGCCGGTGTCCGGCAGCGCGTACTCCTATTCCTACGCGACCCTGGGCGAAGCCGTGGCGTGGTTCATCGGCTGGTGCCTGGTACYGGAGTACCTGTTCGCCTCGTCCACCGTCGCGGTGGGCTGGTCGGGCTACCTGGTGAGCTTCCTGACTTCCACGCTGGGCGTGCCCTTCCCCGAGCAACTGGCCACCGCGCCCATCACCTGGGCCGACGGCGGGTTCGTCGCCACCAACGGCATCATCAACCTGCCCGCGGTGCTGATCGTCGCGGCGGTCAGCGGCTTGTGCTATGTCGGCATCACCCAGTCGGCCTTCGTCAACGCGATCATCGTGGCGATCAAGGTGCTCGTCATCGCGGCGTTCCTGGGCTTCGGCGTGCAGTACGTGGACCCGGCCAACTGGACGCCCTTCATCCCGGAGAACACCGGTCCCGGACAGTTCGGCATGGACGGCGTGTTCCGCGCGGCGACCATCGTGTTCTTCGCCTACATCGGCTTCGACGYGGTCTCCACCGCGGCCGGCGAAGCGAAGAATCCGCAGCGCGACATGCCCAAGGGCATCCTGGGTTCGCTGGCCATCTGCACCGTCATCTACATCGCCGTCTGCGCGGTGCTGACCGGCATGACCCACTACAGCCTGCTGGGCACCGCCAAGCCGGTGGCCACCGCGCTGGAAGAGGTCCTGAAGGCCGATCCCGGCGCCAGCGTCGGCTGGCTGAAGACAGCAGTGGAGATCGGCGCCATTGCCGGCCTGTCGTCAGTGATCCTGGTGATGCTGATGGCGCAGCCGCGCATCTTCTATTCGATGTCCCGCGACGGGCTGCTGCCGCGCCTGTTCGGCAAGGTGCACCCGAAGTTCCACACGCCCTACGTCGGTACGATCATCGTCGGCGTGCTGGCCTGCCTGCTGGCCGGTTTCATGCCGCTCAGCGTGCTGGGCGAGCTGGTCTCGATGGGTACGTTGCTGGCCTTCGCCACCGTCTGTCTCGGCGTGCTGGTGCTGCGCTTCACCCGCCCCGACCTCGCCCGTCCGTTCCGCGTGCCCATGTTCTGGCTGATCTGCCCGCTGGGCGTGCTGGCCTGCCTGTTCCTGTTCATGCAGTCGTTCATGGAACACTGGCAGATCTTCGTGGGCTGGACGGTGCTGGGGCAGGTGATCTACTTCGCCTACGGCTTCCGGAACAGCAAACTCAGGCAGCGCGCCTGATCGTCTTCAAGGCCGGCGGGCACACCGCCGGCCTTTTTGGTTGTACTCCTCGATAACGTCCCGAGACCACGCACGATGCTCCGACAGCTCCTGGCCACCAAGCACCCCCACGCCGCCCATACCGAAGCCGAAGGGCTCAGCCTGCGCCGCACGCTCGGCCCGTGGGGCCTGACCGCGCTCGGCATCGGCGCGGTGATCGGCGGCGGCATCTTCGTGATCACCGGCCAGGCCGCCGCCAACCACGCCGGCCCCGCCATCATGCTGTCGTTCGTGCTGGCCGCCATCTGCTGCACGTTCTGCGCGCTGGCTTATGCCGAATTCGCGGCGATGGTGCCGGTGTCCGGCAGCGCCTACACCTACACCTACGCGACGCTGGGCGAACTGACCGCCTGGTTCATCGGCTGGATGCTCGTGCTGGAATACGGCGTATCGGCGTCCGCGGTCGCGGTCAGCTGGACCGGCTATCTGCTGAGTTTGCTCGAACACGCGAATATCTATCTGCCCGAAGCCTTCGTCAGCGCGCCGC
>NZ_JBGFFG010000215.1:0-5792 GCF_056175765.1 Pseudoxanthomonas sp. LjRoot204_2
GGGTTCACGCTGATCGGCGTGGAGACGTTGCCGCAGGCGATCGCCGCCGCACGCGAGGCGTTGGGCGATGAGGGCGTGGTGTTGTTGTCGCCTGGTGCGCCCAGCTTCGGTCAGTATCGCGACTACGTGGCGCGCGGCAGGCACTTCGCGGAACTCGCCGGATTCGACCCGGATGCGATCACGTCGATTCCAGGCCTGGGGGCCGGCTGAGGCCGCACGCCTCGTCAGATCGCGTGAACACGGCGGGCGTACACTCGCAGGCCATCCCCCAAGGAGATCGCGCGATGCGCCGCATGTTGCTCTTGCCCTGCCTGCTGTCCCTGCTGTGGTCGCCCGCATTGCTGGCGGCGCCCGTCGCCAAGCCGGTGGAATGGAAGATCGGCGGCGATACGTTCGCCGGTGTGCTCGTCTACGACGATRCCGTGAAGAAACCGCGCCCCGGCCTGGTGATGGTGCCCAACTGGAAAGGCGTGAACGCGTCCGCGATCGAGAAAGCGCACTTGGTCGCCGGCGACGACTACGTGGTGCTGGTGGCAGATGTCTACGGCAAGGGTATCCGCCCGAAGACCGATGCCGAAGCCGGACCGGTGGCCACCGCGATGCGCGCGGACCGGCCGACATTGCGCGCGCGTGTGCAGAAGGCGGTCGAGGTGCTGAAGCAGCAACCCGGAACGCTGGTCGACGCGACCCGCATCGGCGCATTCGGTTATTGCTTCGGTGGCAGCACGGTGCTGGAGCTCGTTCGTGCCGGCGACGCGTTGTCGGGTATTGTCAGCCTGCATGGCGGGCTCGCCACCGATCTGCCGGCGGCCGGTCCGGTGAAGTCACCCGTGCTGGTGCTCAACGGGGGCGATGACACCTACGTATCCGCGGCGGAGATCACCGCCTTCCAGGACGAGATGCGCAAGGCCGGCGCCGACTGGCAGTTCGTCAGCTTCGGCGGTGCGGTGCACTGCTTCGCCGAATCCGATGCGCAGAATCCGCCGGGCTGCGTGTATCACGCGCCGTCGGCAAAGCGCGCCTACCGGATGATGGCGGACTTCTTCGCCGACGTATTCGCCCGCTGACCGGGCGCGGGCGCGCTCAGTGCCCGCGCTCCACCGCATAACGCGCCAGGCCGCGCAGGGCGGCGAGCGCCTCGGATGCCGGCAGGCCGTCGAGCGCCTGCTCAGCCAGCGTCGCGTAGTGGTGCGCACGCGCGCGGCTGTAGTCCAGGCCCCCGGTCGCACGGATCGCCGCCAGCACCTCGGGCATCCCGTCCGCCTCGCCGGCCTGCACGATGGTGCGCAGGCGGTCCGCGGTGGCCGCATCCGAGTGGCGGATGGCATGGATCAGCGGCAGGGTCGCCTTGCCCTCGGCGAGGTCATCGCCCAGGTTCTTGCCCAGCGCCTCGGCATCGGCGGTGTAGTCGAGCACGTCGTCGGCGATCTGGAAGGCATAGCCCAGCGCCATGCCGTAGTCGTAGAGGCGACGTTGGGTGGCGGTATCGGCGCCGGACGCCAGTGCACCCAGTTGCGTGCCCGCCGCAAACAGGACGGCCGTCTTGCGCTCGATCACGCGCAGGTAGGCGGCCTCGTCGGTGTCGGGGTTGTGGACGTGCAGCAGCTGCAGCACTTCGCCTTCGGCGATCCGGTTGGTCGTGTCGGCCAGCAGGCGCATCACGTCCATGCGGTCCAGTTCCACCATCAGCTGGAAGCTGCGCGAATACAGGAAATCGCCGACCAGCACGCTCGGCGCGTTGCCCCACAGGGCGTTCGCCGTGCTGCGGCCACGGCGGAGGTCAGATTCGTCSACCACGTCGTCGTGCAGCAGGGTGGAGGTGTGGATGAACTCGACGATGGCCGCCAGTTGGTGATGGTCCGGCGCGGTCGGTCCGCAGGCCAGCCCGGCCAGGACCACCAGCATCGGCCGCAGGCGCTTGCCGCCTGCCGAAATGATGTGGTCGGCGATCTGGTTGATCAGGACCACGTCCGAGGCCAGCCGCGCCCGGATCAATGCGTCGACAGCCGCCATGTCCGCTTGCGCGAGCGACTGGATGGCGGGGAGGGTCAAGGCGGAACGGGGGGAATCGACGACGGACATGGGGCGAGGTGCCGGAAAGTCACGTAATTATAAGGTCTGGCGTGCGGCAATGCCCTACATGTGAGCCGGTCGGCGGCCGATGGCGGKACCCCGACGGGTATACTTCACTGGTCTTTGCCCGCGCTCGGCGGGCATCCCTGAACGGATATCGATATGGCCCGCGGCATCAATAAAGTCATCCTGGTCGGCAACCTCGGCAACGACCCAGAAACCCGCTACACCCAGGGTGGCATGGCGATCACCCGCATCAGCCTGGCGACCACCAGCGTGCGCAAGGACAAGGACGGCAACCAGCAGGAGCGCACCGAATGGCACCGCGTGGTGTTCTTCGGCAAGCTCGGCGAGATCGCCGGCGAATACTTGCGCAAGGGCAGCTCGGTGTACGTGGAAGGCTCGATCCGCTACGACAAGTACACCGGCCAGGACGGGCAGGAGAAGTACTCCACCGACATCATCGCCGACGAGATGCAGATGCTGGGCGGCCGTGAGGGTGGTGGTGGCGGTGGCATGGGCGGCGACCGCCCGGCCCGCGCGCCGCGCCAGGACTATGGCAGCCAGGGGGGTGGCGGCGGTCAGCGCCGTTCCGCGCCTGCACCGACTTCGCAACCGGCGCCGATGGACGATTTCGCGGATGACGACATTCCGTTCTGAGCTTCCCAACGTGTATGGGTTTAACCGGGATCTGGCGTGACCAGGACTAATTGAAGAAAGGAGCAACACATGCCTACATGGCTTGTCACCGGCGGCGCCGGTTTCATTGGCGGGAACTTCGTGCTGCGCGCTGTCGCCAGCGGCATCAAGGTGATCAACCTCGACGCACTGACCTACGCCGGCAACCTGGATACCCTGGCGTCCCTCCAGCACAATCCGCTGCACGTATTCGCGCAGGGCGATATCGGCGACCGGGATCTGGTGTCGCGACTGCTCCGCGAGCACCGCCCCGATGCGGTCGTCAACTTCGCGGCAGAAAGCCACGTCGACCGTTCCATCGACGGGCCCGGCGCCTTCATCCAGACCAACGTGGTGGGCACGCTGGGCCTGCTGGAGGCGACGCGCGACTACTGGAAGGCATTGGAGGGCGAGCGGCGCGGAAATTTCCGTTTCCTGCACGTCTCCACCGACGAGGTCTACGGATCGCTGGGGGAGACCGGAAAGTTCACGGAAACCACGCCTTACGCGCCCAACTCCCCGTACTCGGCGTCCAAGGCCGCGTCCGACCATCTGGTCCGCGCCTTCCACCACACGTATGGTTTGCCGGTCCTGACGACCAATTGCTCGAACAACTACGGCCCGTATCATTTCCCCGAGAAACTGATTCCGCTGATCATCGCGCGGGCACTGGCGGGTGAACCGCTACCAGTGTATGGCGATGGCAGGAACGTGCGCGACTGGCTGTTCGTCGGCGACCATTGCAGCGCGATCCGCCGGGTGCTGGAGAAGGGCCGCGTCGGCGAAACTTATAATGTCGGCGGCAATGCCGAAAAACAGAACCTCGAGGTCGTGCACACGATCTGCGCGTTGCTGGATGAGCGCGTGCCGCGCGCTGATGGGCAATCCCGCAGCTCCCAGATCACCTTCGTCGCAGACCGGCCTGGCCATGACCGGCGCTACGCGATCGATGCATCGAAGTTGCGCGACGAGCTGGGCTGGGAGCCCGAGTACACCTTCGAACAGGGCATCGCCGAGACCGTCGACTGGTACCTGTCCAACCAGGATTGGGTGAAGCGCGTGCTGGACGGCAGCTACCGCCTGGAACGCATCGGCACGGCCGCGTAAGGGAAGACGACGATGACAAAGCGCAAGGGCATTATCCTGGCGGGCGGCTCCGGCACCCGCCTGTATCCGCTGACGCAGGCCATCAGCAAGCAACTGCTGCCGGTCTACGACAAGCCGATGATCTATTACCCGCTCAGCGTGCTGATGCTGGCGGGCATCCGCGAAGTGTTGGTGATCAACACCCCGCACGAACAGGCGCTGTTCAAGGCGTTGCTGGGCGATGGATCCCAGTGGGGCATGGATATCCAGTATGCCGTTCAGCCGAGCCCGGACGGGTTGGCGCAGGCCTACCTGATCGGCAAGGAGTTCGTCGGTGGAAAGCCGAGCTGTCTGGTTCTAGGCGACAACATTTTCTACGGGCATGGCTTCACCGAGCAGCTGCGGCGGGCAGACGCGCGCGAGGAGGGTGCCACGGTATTTGGCTACTGGGTCAACGATCCCGAGCGCTATGGCGTCGCTGAGTTCGATACGGAGGGGCGCGTCGTCGACATCGAAGAGAAGCCAGCGAATCCGCGATCGAATTACGCCGTAACCGGACTCTATTTTTACGATGGGAATGCTAGCGACTACGCGGCGGAGCTGAAACCATCACCGCGTGGCGAGCTTGAGATCACCGATCTCAATCGGCGATACCTGGAAGCCGGCGCGTTGCACCTTGAGCCGCTCGGGCGCGGGCATGCATGGCTGGACACGGGTACGCACCAGTCGTTGCTCGAGGCATCCACCTTCATCGAGACCATCGAGGCGCGTCAAGGCTTGCGCGTGTGCTGCCCGGAAGAGATCGCCTTTGGTAACGGTTGGATCGATGCTGCGCAGGTCGAGAAGCTCGCCGCGCCGCTGGCCAAAAACGGGTACGGGCAGTATCTGCTGTCGCTGGTCGCCCGTGGAATCGTGCGATGAAWATTGTCGAAACGTCTCTGCCAGGTTGTGTGGTGGTTGAGCCGGCGGTCTTCGGAGATGAGCGCGGTTTCTTCTTTGAGACATGGAATGCCGATCGCTATGGCCAGCATGGGCTCCCCACAGCATTCGTTCAGAGCAACGTGTCCTCCTCGGCGCGTGGCGTGCTGCGTGGCCTTCATTACCAGTGGCCCAATCCGCAGGGCAAGCTTGTCAGCGTCGTCGAAGGCGAGGTCTACGACGTGGCGGTCGATATCCGCCGTGGCTCGCCCACCTTCGGGCAATGGGCAGCCGTAATGCTGAGCGCTGAGAACAAGCGGCAGTTCTGGATCCCGGAAGGTTTCGCGCACGGTTTCGCAGTTGTCTCTGAGCGCGCAGTCTTCAGCTACTTGTGCACTGCCATGTACGATAAAGCGGCTGATGCCGGCGTGCGCTGGGATGATCCCGCCATTGGCATCGACTGGCCAATCAGCGAACCCCAACTCTCCGAGAAGGATGCGGCTGCTCCATTTTTGGCTGATATTGCGCGGGATCGGCTGCCCGTTATCGAGTCATGAGGCTACTTCTGCTAGGGGCCAATGGCCAGCTTGGACTGGAGTTGAGCAAGAGTCTGACGGCAAGTGGTGATGTGATTTCAGCGACACGGACGGGAGTGTTGCCGGGAGGCGAGTCGTGCGAAGTTGCAGACTTGGATAGGCCAGAGGATTTGCCAGAGTTGGTGCGCAGAGTCGCGCCGGACGTCGTGGTCAACGCGGCAGCCTATACCGCTGTTGATCGTGCGGAGGACGACCGCGCCGCCGTTGTTCGAGCCAACACTCACTCGCCGAATGTTTTGGCGCGCGCATGTGCTGAACGCGACATCCTACTTGTCCATTATTCCACCGACTATGTGTTCGATGGTCGTGGGCGGCGTCCTTACAGAGAAGAGGATCCCACGGCTCCGTTGGGCGTCTACGGCGCCAGCAAACTGGCTGGCGAGGAGGCCATCAAGGCTGTAGGAGGCCGACATCTGATTTTCCGCACCGCCTGGGCATATG
>NZ_JBGFFG010000216.1:0-5786 GCF_056175765.1 Pseudoxanthomonas sp. LjRoot204_2
CCGCGGCCCAGGCCGCGGCGGCGAAGAAGCGTGACCCGGCCGGCACCGGTGCGCGCCCATCGCGCGACAACGCCCCCCCGCGCCCGGCCGTGGCGTCTGCGCCGCCGCTGAAGGTCGGCGGACTCGGCTGGCCGGTGTCGGGCAGCCTGCTGGCGCGCTACGGCGGTCGCCTGCCGGATGGCCGCGCCAGCACCGGCGTGCTGATCGGTGCGCCCGCTGGCACCACGGTCACGGCCGTGGCCGACGGGACGGTGGTCTTCTCGGAGTGGATGACCGGCTATGGCCTGATCCTGATCCTCGACCATGGCAACGGCTACATGAGCCTGTATGCGCACAACGACAGCCTGCTGAAGGACAGTGGCGTGCAGGTGAAGCGTGGCGAGGCCGTCGCGCGCGTCGGCACATCGGGCGGACAAGGGCAGGCTGCCCTGTATTTCGAGCTGCGCCGGAACGGACAGCCGGTCGATCCGGCCTCGTGGCTGCAGCGGCGATGAACGGTGCTGGCGCCCGTAACTCCGCTTGAACATCCGCGCCGCGCGGGTTCACGCATAATCCGGCGAACGTCGCGCCGTGCCGCGGCGTCCTCGCAAGCCTCACCCGGAGTGTCCGCATGACGCAGCGTTTTCCCCTGGCCATCCTGACCGTCGCCCTGCTCGCCGCCACGCCGGCATGGGCACAGCAGCAGGCGCCGCTGCCGGAGACGCCGCCGGTGGTCGCGCCCAGCGACGATCCCGACGCGGCGGAGACCGCGCCGGCGAAGGTGCCGCTGGAGGAAATCCGCCGCTACGTGGCCGTGTTCAACGCGGTCAAGGAAGCGTATGTGGAGCCGGTCGAGGACAAGAAGCTGATGCAGTCCGCGATCCGCGGCCTGCTGCTGGACCTAGATCCCCACAGCACGTATTTTGACAAGGCCGACTCCGAAGCCTTCGACGAACAGGCCAACGGTGCCTATGAAGGCATCGGCGTCGAACTGATGCAGCAGCCTGACCGCACCTTGCTGGTGGTGTCGCCCATCGACGACACGCCGGCGGCGAAGGCGGGCATCAAGTCGGGCGACCTCATCACCGCCATCGACGGCAAGCCGATCAGCGCCGACGACGGCATGGAGCCGCTGCGTGGTGCGCCCGGCAGCAAGATCGTACTGACCATCGTGCGCGACGGTACCCCCAAACCCTTCGACGTCACCCTGGTGCGCGACACCATCCGTGTGACCAGCGTACGCAGCCGCCTGCTGGAACCGGGCTATGGCTACCTGCGCATCAGCGCGTTCCAGACCGATACCGCGGCCGACTTCCAGAAGCAGATCGACAGGCTGCAGCAGAACGGCAAGCTGCGCGGTCTGGTGCTGGACCTGCGCAGCAATCCCGGCGGCCTGCTGCTCGCCGCTGTGCAGGTGGCGGACGATCTGCTCGACAAGGGCAACATCGTCAGCACGCGCGGACGCATGTCGATCAGCGACTCCAAGTTCGATGCCACGCCCGGCGACCGCCTGAACGGCGCACCGGTCGTGGTGCTGGTCGATGCCGGTTCGGCCAGCGCATCGGAAGTACTGGCCGGTGCACTGCGCGACAACAACCGTGCGCGCGTGGTGGGCAGCCGCACCTTCGGCAAGGGATCGGTGCAGACCGTGCTGCCGCTGGACAACGGCGATTCGGTCAAGCTGACCACGGCGCGCTATTACACGCCCAGCGGCAAGTCGATCCAGGCCAGCGGCATCGTGCCGGACGTGGTCGTGAAGCCCGAGCAGGGCGGCAAGCCAGGCGCCGCCGTCCTGGGCCAGGATGGCCAGCTGTACATCACCGAAGCCACGCTGCCGGGCCACCTGCGCGGCGATGAAGAAGGCGCCGCCGGTTATACGCCCGGCGATGTGCTGGATGGCGAAGCGCCGATCCAGGCCGCGTTGGCGGAGCTGAAGAAGGTTGCCGCGACCGCGAAAGCGGACAGCGCGGGCAGTACCTCGCGGCGCTGACGGCGCGCGCCCGTCACCGGGCGCTCGGCTCCGCCTCCGCGGCGCTCGCACTGCGCATGATGCGGTTGAACAGCGGCGTCGCCATCAGCGTGGTCAGGATGGCCATCACCACCAGGATCGAGAACAGGCTCGGGCCGATGAGCCCCGCCTGCAAGCCGATGTTGATGATGATGAGCTCCATCAGGCCGCGCGCATTCATCAATGCACCGATCGCCATCGCATCGCGCGAGGTTTCGCCCGCCAGCCTTGCCGCGGCCCAGCACGCGACGGCCTTGCCACCGAACGACGCCAGCAGGATCGCGATCGCCGGCAGCAGCATCGCCGCATCGAAGACGAGCGACAGCTGCGTCTTCAGTCCCGAGTAGGTGAAGAACAGCGGCAGCAACAGCACGACGACGACCGTCTGCAGCGTCGCACGCAGGCGGTCGGTCAGCGCGCCGCGGGGCAGGCAGATGCCGAGCACGAAGCCGCCGAACACCGCATGCAGCCCGATGGCATCCATCGCCCACGCGCAGAAGAAGAACAGCGCCATCACTACCGCGAAGGTCGGTGCAGGCAACGGCCCGTCGAGCGGCACGCGGTTGGCCAGCGGCCGCAGCCAGCGGCGCCCGACCGACAGCATCAGCGCGAGATACACGATGCCGCCGATGATCGCGATCCAGGCCTGGCCCCAGCTTCCTCCGAAACTCGCCAGCACCACCGCCAGGATGCACCAGGCCGCCGCGTCATCCATGGCGCCGGCCGTCAGTGCCAGCGTGCCCAGCGGCGAGCCCGCCAGGCCGCGCTCCTGGATGATGCGCGCGAGCATCGGGAAAGCGGTGATCGCGATGGCGGCGCCCAGGAACAGCGCGGTTTCCAGGAAGCGCGCCTGCGGCGAGAACAGCCCCGGCACCTCGTGCAGCCACGGCGCCAGCGCGAAGGCCAGGGCGAACGGCACGGCGATGCCGGCCCACGACACCGCCAGGGCGCTGCGGTAGCGCGCCTGCAGGTGGGCCACGTTGAACTCCGTGCCGACCAGGAACATGTAGAGCCCCACTCCCACCTGCCCGCCGACATACAGCATGTCCAGCGAGGCCGCCGGGAACAGCGCGCCCTGCATGCCCGGGGCAAGCGCGCCGAACAGGGAGGGTCCCAGTGCCACCCCCGCGATCATTTCCCCGACCACCTGGGGTTGGCCGATGCGTCGCGCCAGCGCGCCCGCTGCCCGGCACGCCAGGATGATCACCCCGACCTGGAGGAAAAAGTAGACCGACAGTTGGGGTGTGGACATCGTCGCCTGCGTTGCCGGATTGCGGACCGGTCAGCGACGCATCATAGGGTCACGGACAACGGGCCAGGAACACCCCGTGCGGCTCAGCGCGGCTTGGCGGGCAGCGGGAACGGCGTCACCACCTTCTCGCCGGTGGTGGCATCGCGGATCGCGGACTGGCCTTTCCGCTCAACTTCCTCCACGCGGATGATGCTCTGCATGGGCAGGTGCAACACCCTGGTCGCGCCGAATTCGTCGCGCAACCGCTCTTCGGTGGGATCGACCACCAACCCTTCGTGGAGATCGAACACCAGGTCGGCGACTTCGGTGAAGCCCCACAGGGCGCTGGCGGCGACACGGCGCGCGTACAGCTCGTAGACCTTGGTGTGGTTGTGGAAGGTGATCTTGTAGAGCGCGTTCTTCATGCGGGGATTATAGGAGCGAGGGCAGGGAAGTGAGAGGAAAGAAGTGGGGCGTGAGCAAAGGCTGTACTGCTCACTCCTCTTCCCTCACTCCTCCCCTCAGTAGCCTTGCCGCTTCCGCATGCGGCGTGCGATCGCCGCGCGCACGAACAGGGCGAAAACCACCCCGAACAGGAAGCCGGCAATGTGCGCCCACCACGCCACCGCACCGAACGCCGGGCCGGTATAGGCGAACACCACCTGCAGCAGCGCCCAGATGCCGATCAGCAACGAGGCGGGTGCCTTCACGAACTCCAGGAACAGGCCCAGCGGCAGCACCACGCCCAGCTTGGCGGTGGGGAACAGCGCCAGGTAGGCGCCGATCACGGCGGATATCGCACCGCTGGCGCCGATGATGACGCGGTCCGGCGTGCCGATGCTCAGGACCGCCGCCACGTTGGCCACGGCACCGCCGACGAGGAACAGCAACAGGAAGCGCCACGGCCCCATCGCCCGCTCCGACGGCAGCCCGAAGATCAGCAGGAACACCAGGTTGCCGAGCAGGTGCGCCCAGTCCGCATGCAGGAACAGCGCAGTGAACAGCCGCAGCASCGTGCCGCTCTGCAGCGACGCCAGCCAGACCTCCGGTGCCACCATCCCGCCGGTCAGTGCGCCCCAGCGGATCAGCAGATCGCCCTGTGCCGCATCTCCCCGCGTCAGCGCCCAACAGAACGTGGCCGACAGCAGGACGAGCAAGGTGGGCGTGGCCCAGCGGACGGGCGCCTTGCGACGGGAGGGGAGCGAAACGAACATGCGGCGGAACTCTACCTGCTCACCGTCCGGCTGCCCATGGTGCATCGCGACGAAACTGAATAGGGGCAATGACTTACGACGGATTGTTAGAGTTTAGTTAGCGGGTATACTGCATACGGCGTCGTATGTCGGGAGGGGCTTCCGGCAGGTCGAAAGGTGGACAACACACCCCGGCCTTCGCGACGCAGACGATCCTTGTACCCACGTCTCCGGAGAGATACAGATGGAATTCACCAAGAACCTGACCCGCGTCACCGCGCTGGCACTCGGCATCGCCGGTGTCCTCGCCTATGGCGATGTGCACGCGGCCGCCTTCCAGTTGAAGGAAAACAGCGTCAAGGCCCAGGGTCGCGCGATGGCCGGCTCGGCCTCCGCCAAGGGCGACGCTTCGGTGGTGGTCAACAACCCCGCCGTCATGTCCACGTTCACCGAGCGCACGCTGCAGGCCGACCTCACCGCGATCGACCTGTCCTACGAATTCTCCGGCGACGGCACCGCCGCGACCGGCACGCCGTTCCAGCAGCCGCTGACCGGCGGCAATGGTGGCGACGCCGGTGACGTGGCCGCCGTGCCCGCCGCGTCGTTCATCCTGCCCCTGAGCGGCGACTTCGAGTACCTGACGCTCGGCATGATGATCAGCGCGCCGTTCGGCCTGAAGACCGAATACGACGACGGCTGGAAGGGCCGTTACCACGCGCTGGAATCGGACGTGAAGATCGTCGACCTGACGCTGGCCGCATCGCTGGAGCTGAGCGACAGCTTCTCGGTCGGCGCCGGCCTGATCTACGAGCACGCCGACGTCACCCTGTCCAACGCCGTGGATTTCGGCACCATCGTCTGCAGCCGCAGCCCGGCCGCGTGCGTCGGCCCGACCGCGCAGTTCGGCCCGCAGCGCAATGACGGCTTCGCCAGCATCAACGGCACRCACAACGGCCTGGGCTGGATCGTCGGTGTCAACTGGCGTCCGAGCGACAAGTGGTCGCTGGGCTATTCGCACCGTTCCGAAGTCGACCACGAGCTGGATGGCGACTCCGTGTTCGAAGTGCCGGCCAACGTCCGCGCCGCGCTGGGCAACAGCGTCTTCATCAACGGCGGCGGCGGTGCCGACCTGACGACCCCGGCGGTCGATGCGTTCAGCGCCACCTACTACGCCACCGACCGCTTCACCGTCATGGCCGAAGTCACCCGCACCGACTGGTCGTCGCTGCAGGAGATCCGCATCGAGTTCGACAACCCCGCGCAGCCCGACTCGGTCGAGGAGTACAACTGGGACGAGAACTGGTTCTACTCGATCGGTGGCGAATACAAGTTCAGCGATGCGTTCACCTTCCGTGCCGGCGTGGCCCGCGACGAC
>NZ_JBGFFG010000217.1:0-5776 GCF_056175765.1 Pseudoxanthomonas sp. LjRoot204_2
GGACGGTCACGCTCCCGGACGGCTCCACGGCGACGCTGAGCAGCGACAGCCGGCTGGACGTGCGCATCAGCCGGGGCGAGCGCCACCTGGCGCTGGCGCGCGGCGAAGCGTTCTTCGACGTGGCCCACGACACCCGGCGTCCGTTCGTGGTGGACACGGACGGGCGCCGCGTCGCCGCCGTCGGCACCCGCTTCTCCGTGCGCCGCGATCCGGACGAGATCCGCGTGGTGGTCACCGAGGGCAAGGTGCGCCTGGAAAGCCGCGCCGGCCCCGACGGCCGCGCGCAGCCGGTGTCGCTGCTGCCCGCCGGCAGCGTGGCGACGGCCGGCCGCAATGGCGTGCTGGTGCGGTCGCTGCCGCTGGCCGACGCCGAACGCTACCTGGAATGGCGCGACGGCTTCCTGACCTTCGACGACACCTCGCTGGCGGAGGCTGCCGCCGAATTCAACCGGTTCAACACGCGCAAGCTGGAGCTGGGCGACGCCACCGTCGCCGACCTGCGCGTGGGCGGCAATTTCCGCTGGTCCAACGCCGAAGGGTTCGCGCACCTGCTGGAACAGGGGTTCCCGGTACGCGCGGAGCGGCATGCGGACCGCATCGTGCTGCATACGCGGTAGGTCGCCCGCGCCACGACGAAGGTCATGGGGGGATTTGCGCGGTTCGTTCGTCCTGATAGCCAATAGGTGCCATACCGAGCACCCCGGGGAGAGAGTCGATGCGGTATCCGATGCGCGTCCTGTTGTTGAGTACGGCCTGTAGCGTGGCGCTCGCTGCGCAGGCCCAGGCGGCCCCGGGCCGCATCGACCTGCCTGCGGGCGAACTGACGACGGCGCTCAACACGCTGGCCAAGCAGTCGGGCACGCAGCTGGTCTATCGCGCCGACCAGCTGAAGGGACGGCGCACCCGCGGGGTGCAGGGCGCCGCCACCACCGACCAGGCCCTCGACCGCCTGCTGCAGGGCAGCGGTTTCCAGGCCAGGCGCGACGCGTCCGGCGCCGTGCTCATCGTGCAGGCGGACGCCWCGCCGCGGCGCGCACCGGCGCCGCGTCCCGCCCCCCAGGAGGCGCCTCCCGGGGGCGGTGCCGCCCAGGCCGAAGAACCCGTGACCCAGCTGGAAACGCTGCAGGTCACCGGCTCGCGCATCCCGCGCGCGCAGATCGAAGGCCCGGCACCGATCACGGTGGTGACCGCCGAACAGATCCAGGCGGCCGGCTTCACCTCCGTGCCCGACGTGCTGCGCTCGCTCAGCCAGAACAGCGGCAGCGTGCAGGGACAGCAGAACACCACCAGCGCCCAGTCGACGCCGGGTGCACAGGCGGTCGACCTGCGCGGGCTGGGACCCAACCACACGCTGGTGCTGATCAACGGCCGCCGCACGGCGGACTTCCCGCTGCCGCTCAACGGCCGCAGCAACTTCACCGACATCGGCAACATTCCGCTCGGCATGATCGACCGCATCGAAGTGCTGACCGGCAGCGCATCGGCGGTCTACGGCTCCGACGCCATGGCCGGCGTCATCAACTTCATCCTCAAGAAGTCCACCGACGGCACCATCCTCGACTACCGCTACGGCAACACCGAGCGCGGCGGCGGCGAATCGCACCGGCTGACCGTGACGTCCGGCTTCGAACGCGATGCCTTCAGCGGCATCGTCGGCCTGGAGTTGCTCGACAAGCGCCCGCTGTGGGGCTACGAGCGCAAGAACCAGGATTCGACCCTCGACGCGCCGACCACCCGCCGCCAGCTGCCGCGCCTGACCGCCCAGCGCTACGACTGGGACGACGACGTCAACATCGCCCCCGACGACGATTGCGCGGCGATGGCGGGCCTGAACGACGGCACCACCGTGCTGGCGGAAGACCGCTTCGGCGAACCTTACTGCGGCAGCGAGCGCGCCATCGCGTATCGCACGATCCAGAACGAGCGCAAGGGCTTCACCGCGTACGGTTCGTTCGAATACCGCTTCTCGGACAGCCTGTCCTGGTTCGCCGATGTCCAGCTCGGCCGCCAGGAAGTGCGGCTGCTGACCGGCACCAACGGCAACGACGTGGTCAGCGATGTCATGGGCTGGGAGTTCCACGACCCCAACTCCACCGACAACAACGACAAGATCTTCTACAACGCGGCGACCGGCCACTACGAAATCTGGTCGCGCCAGTTCACGCCCGAGGAAATCGGCGGCCTGCGCAACCGCATGAACGTCACCACCCAGAAGACGTTCGCGGTGACCACGGGCCTGCAGGGCGCGTTCGGCGACAACTGGAACTGGGAAGCCGCCTACAACCACTCCCAGTACAAGGCCGACGTGGGCATGCCCCGCATCCGGGCCGCGGCCGCCAACCGCCTGTTCCTGGGCGAACAGCAGGGCTATGACGCCGATGGCTATGCGATCTTCAGTCCGGATCCGGACCGCCTGTTCACGCCGCTGACGCAGGCCGAGTTMGCATCGATCGCCGCGATGTCCACGTTCCGCCCCAAGGCCGACAACGACAACCTCAGCTTCACCGTCGATACGCCGGCGCTGTTCACCATGCCGGCCGGCGATGTCGGCTTCGCGGGCGCGATCGAGTACGGCCAGCAGTCGTACGAGATCAACCCCGATCCGCTCGCCCTGACCGCCGACGCCTACTACGGCCCGCGCTATGGCGACGGCAGCGGCGACCGCGACCGCTGGAGCGTGGCCGGCGAGTTCCGCCTGCCGCTGCTGTCCTCGCTGCAGGCCAGCCTGGCCGGCCGCTACGACCGCTACGAGTACGGCGACAAGAACCCGGGCAAGTTCACCTACAGCGCGGGCCTGGAATGGCGCCCCGTCGACACGCTGCTGGTGCGCGGCTCCTACGGCACCGGCTTCCGTGCGCCCGACATGCACTACCTGTTCGCCGGCGACGACTACTACCGCACCTTGTCGACCGACTACTACCAGTGCCGCACCGATGAACCCACCTTCAGCGATGCCGACTGCTACGACGACGGCACGTGGGACATCAACACGTTCGACGTGTACACCGGCAACATGGACCTGGACGTCGAGACCAGCAAGTCGTTCTCGGCGGGCATCGTGTGGTCGCCCTTCGCCAACTTCGACCTGGCGCTGGACTACTACAAGATCCGCGTGGAGAACCAGGTGCAGAGCCAGAGCCGCGAGCAGCTGCGCATCGACGAGGCCAACTGTCGCCTCGGCACCAACGAGAACGGCGACCCCGTCGACATCAACTCGCCGACCTGCGTGGATGCCATCGCCCGCGTCATCCGCGATGCGGACGGCAACATCACCAGCGTCCGCTTCGCACCGATCAACATCGCCAACGAGGAAACCACGGGCGTCGACCTGACCGCCAACTACCGGCTGCAGACCGCCAGCGCCGGTGACTTCCGCTTCACCGGCACCTATACGTGGACGGACACGCACACGCGCCAGCAGTATCCCGGCGATCCCGAAGAGGACATGCTGGACCTCAGCTTCAGTGCCACCACCCTGCCTCGCCACAAGGGCAACCTGGGTGCCAGCTGGGATCGGGACAACCTGGGCGTGAGCCTGTTCGGCAACTACCTGGGGCGGGTGGCGAACTACAACAACGATGCGTGGACCGGTTCCACCTGGCGTTTCAACGCGGGCGCGCGCTACGACATCACCGACCACCTGCGCCTGTCGCTGAGCATCAACAACCTGATGGACAAGATGCCGCCGAAGGATGCGACCTGGGCGAACTATCCGTACTACGACACCTCGTGGTTCGATTCCATGGGCCGCAGCTACTACCTGCAGGTCACGTGGAAACTGGGTGGCGAAGCGCTGTAAGCCTGTTCCGCCGCATCAGCGAAAAGGCCCACCGCAAGGTGGGCCTTTTACTTGCAGGTGGAAATCCCTGACGACGCAGCCGACGTGGCACCTCACCCCGTCATCCCAGCGCACGCGGGGACGACGTTGCTTCATCATCCCGGCGGCATTCAACCGGCGAAGGCTGGTCAGGCCTGGACCTGGCGTCTTGCGTGCGACACGCCGGCGATCAGGCCCATCACCGCGCGCCTCATACCGTCCCGCGATTCTTGCCCTGCCACGGCTGGTACCACGCGCGGATCGCGGCCATGTCGGTCTCCATGTCGCCCGTGGGGTAGTAGACGTCGCCGATGCCGACCACCTTGTCGGGGTAGTGGAAGTAGGCCATCAGGATCGGCACCTGCGCCTGCTGCGCGATCTTCAGGAACCCGCCCTTCCACTTGTCCACGCGCTTGCGCGTGCCTTCGGGCGTAAGCGCGAACCACATCCGGTCGGACTGGCGGATCATCCGCACCGCCTGTTCGACGGTGCCCTGCGGCGAGCTGCGATCCACCGGTACCACGCCCAGCTTGCGCAACAGCGGCGACAGCGGCCACCAGAACAGCTGCGCCTTGCCCAGCACGCGCACCTGGAAGCCCATGGCGATCTTCGCCGCCATGCCCCAGATGCCGTCCCAGTTGGACGAATGCGGGGCGACGATCATCACCAGCTTGGGGATGTCCGGCAGCGTGCCCACGATCTTCCAGCCGAACATCCGCAGGAACGTACGCCCCATCCAGCGGGTGAACCGGTTGGGCGGTACCTGCGGCATGTTGGGCGGGATGCGCGGAACGATGTCGTGGCTCAAACGGTTACTCCCATTGGTTCTTCTGCGAACGGCCGCGCTTGACCTGGCTGCGCTCGCGCTTGGCATCCAGCCGCCGCGCCTTCGCCGCACGCGACGGCTTGGTGGCGACGCGCGTCTTCGGCACCACCAGCGCGGCGGCGATGATCGCCGCCAGGCGCTCGCGCGCGTCCTGGCGGTTGCGGTCCTGCGTGCGGAAGCGCTGCGCATCGATCACCAGCACGCCCTCGTCGGTCAGGCGGCGGTCGCGCCTGGCCAGCAGGCGCTCCCGCAGCACATCCGGCAGCGATGGCGACCCCGCCACGTCGAAGCGCAGCTCCACCGCCGTGGCGACCTTGTTGACGTTCTGTCCGCCGGCACCGCTCGCCCGCACGAAACGTTCGACCAGTTCGTCGTCCGGAATCGCCAGTGTCGGCGTGATCTCGAGTGCGGTGCTCCCCATGCGGCGGATTGTAGTCAGGATGGGCGACGGTTCGTAGCGTGCTGCCGCGGGATTGCCGCCCGTTAACGGCAGTTTTACCCGTCGACAGGCACCCTGTGGCCCCGTTCCACGCCACCGCATCGCATGATCGCTGCCTCGCTGACCGCGGCCCGCCGTCTTTCCCTGCTGCTTCTCGCCACCGTGGCCCTGGCCTGCGCAAGTACGGCCTTTGCGGCCGAGCCCTCCGATGCCGACATCGATCGCCTGCTGAAGGCCTCGCGTGCCGAAAGCCTGCTCGCGGGCGTGGTGCCCCAGATGGAGGCGGTGCAGCAGCAGGAGTTCGACAAGCATTTCGCCGGCCAGGCGATGACGGAAGAGCAGAAGGCCGAGGTCGCGCGCATCCAGGCCAAGACCCGGGAGATYGTGCGAAAGGCGCTGTCGTGGGAAGAAATGCGGCCGGTCTACCTGGACGTCTACAAGAAGACCTACACGCGCGAGGACGTACGCGCCATCACCAAGTTCTACGAGAGCGCCGCCGGCAAGCGCATGCTCGACAAGAATCCGGCCCTGATGCAGAACATCCTGACCGCCGTGCAGCAGAAGATGGTGCCGATGCTGGAAGAGCTTCAGGGCGAGATCAAGAACATCCCGGTCACCCCGCCCCCGCCCGTCTCACCGCCGCAGAAGCGTCGCCGTACGCGCTGACGCCGGACCCAAGATCCTCGGCTGTGGG
>NZ_JBGFFG010000218.1:0-5740 GCF_056175765.1 Pseudoxanthomonas sp. LjRoot204_2
GATTGCCTGCGGGGACGGAGCTGCCGGCGATCTTCCGCCGTGGCGTCGCGGACAGCGAAGCGGAGGTGCGCCAACGGGTGAACGAGATCCTCGACGCGGGCGCCGACTTCATCAAGTTGATCGCCACGAGCGCCGTGCTTGCCGACGGCACCGAGCCGGGACAATCCGAGTACACCGAGGCCGAGATCCGCGCAGCGGTGGAAGAGGCCGGGCGTCGCGGCAGTTTCGTCGCGGCCCACGCACACGGTGCGGAAGGCATCAAGCGCGCCGTACGTGCCGGCGTGCGGTCGATCGAGCATGGCTCGCTGATGGACGACGAGGCCATCGCACTGATGAAGCAGGACGGCACCTTCCTGGTCGCCGACATCTACAACGGCGACTACATCGATACGGTGGGCCGGCGCGACGGCTGGTCCGCGGAAATCCTGCGCAAGAACCTGGACACGACCGAGGCGCAGCGCGAGGGCTTCCGCAAGGCTGTCGCCGCGGGCGTCAACATCGCCTACGGCACGGACAGCGGCGTGTATCCGCATGGCGACAATGCGCACCAGTTCGCCTATATGGTCCGCTACGGCATGACCCCGCTGCAGGCCATCCGCGCGGCRACGCTGGAGTCGGCGCGGCTGCTGCGCAAGGAAAAGGAACTGGGCTCGATCACGCCGGGCAAGCTTGCCGATCTCGTCGCCCTGGCCTGCGATCCGCTGGCCGACATCGCCTGCCTGCAGCAGGTGCGCGGCGTGGTGAAGGGTGGCGTGCCGGTGGCGCGGGACTAACCGCCCATGCCGTCACACGACCGCAGGAAGATCGGCTTCTGGACGTGCACCGCGCTGGTGGTGGGCAACACCATCGGCATGGGCATCTTCGTGCTGCCCGCCTCGCTGGCACCGTTCGGCTACAACGCGCTGCTGGGCTGGGGCATCACGGTGCTGGGTTGCCTCGCGCTGGCGCGCGTGTTCGCAAGGCTGGCGCGCCTGCTGCCGGGCGCGGACGGACCTTACGGTTACGTGCGGCACACGCTGGGCGATCTGCCGGCGTATGCGGTGCTGTGGTCGTACTGGGTATCGAACTGGATCACCCTCGCGGCCCTGGTCACGGGCGTGGCGGGCTATGCCGCCGCGATCTTCCCGCCGCTGGCGCGGGTGCAGCCGGCCGTGGTGTGCCTGGGCGTGCTGTGGCTGTTCGTGGGCATCAACCTGTTGGGCGTGCGCAGTGGCGGCCGCGTGCAGGTGGTGACCACGGTGATGAAGCTGGTGCCGATGCTGGCCGTCGCGGTGCTCGGCGCATGGACCCTGCTCGAATCCCCCGCGTCGTTCGGCGCGCATCCGCCGGCCAAACCGACCAGCCTCGGCGATGCGATGGCGGCGTCGACGCTGGCATTGTTCGCGATGCTGGGCATCGAATCGGCGACGATTCCCGCCGCGAAGGTAGAGGACCCCGGGCGCACCATCCCGCGCGCGACGATGACCGGCACCGGCATCACCGCGGCGATCTATCTCGTGGTGTCCGCCGTGCCGTTGCTGCTGCTGCCGCATGCCGAACTCGCGCAGTCGAGCGCACCGTTCGCGCTGGTGATGGAGCGTTTCGCCGGCGAGGGAACCGGGCGGTGGATCGCGTTGTTCGTCGTCGTCAGCGGCCTGGGCGCCTTGAACGGCTGGACGCTGTTGAGCGGCGAGATGATGCGCACGATGGCCGACAACGGCACGATGCCGAAGGTATTCGCGCGGACCAATCGCTTCGGCGCGCCCATCGGCGCCCTGGTGCTGACAGCCCTGCTCGCGAGCGCGATGGTGCTGATGAACTACAGCGAATCCGCGGTGGCGGGCTTCACCTTCCTCAGCACCGTGGTGACGGCGGCCAACCTGCCGCTGTACCTGGGGTGCTCGCTTGCATTGGGCGTGCTCTGGTGGCGTGGCCAGCGCGATGCGGGACGCGACCTGCTGGTCGCTGCCATCATCGGCGCGGCGTACACCGTGTTTGCCTTCATCGGCATGGGCGCGCAGCCCTTCTGGCTGGCGCTGGCGTTGATGATCGCCGGCCTGCCGCTGTACTTCTTCCTGCGCCGTCGCCCAGGCAACGCGGTGCCGCATGCGTGATCCGCGCTACGACATCCTGTTCGAGCCGGTGCGCATCGGCCCGGTGACGACCAGGAACCGTTTCTTCCAGGTGCCGCACTGCAACGGCATGGGCCATGCCATGCCGCTGGCGCACGCGGCCATGCGCGAAGTGAAGGCCGAGGGCGGCTGGAGCGTGATCTCGACGGAAGAGTGCGAGATCCATCCCAGCAGCGATCTCACGCCTTACGTCGAAGCACGTCTGTGGGACGACCGCGACATTCCCGCGCTCGCGCTGATGTGCGACAAGGTGCATGCGCACGGCGCGCTGGCCGCGCTGGAGCTGTCGCACAACGGACCGACCGCCTCCAACCTGTACTCGCGCGAAGTGCTGCTGGCGCCGTCGCACCAGCCCTCCAAGTACGGCTATCCCTCGCAGGCCCGCGCGATGGACCTGCACGACATCGCCGAGTACCGTCGCTGGCACCGCGAGGCGGCGGTGCGCGGCATGAAGGCGGGCATGGACATCATCTATGTCTACGCCGCGCACGACCTGTCGCTGCCGATGCATTTCCTGCAGCGTCGCCGCAACCAGCGCACCGATGCCTATGGCGGCTCGCTGGAGAACCGCATCCGCCTGCTGCGCGAAGTTTTGCAGGACACGCGCGAGGCGGTCGGACATCGCTGCGCCGTCGCGCTGCGCTTTGCTAGCGAGGAGCTGCTGGGGCCGGGCGGTGTGGAACTGGCCGAGGCGCAGGACATCGTCGGAATGCTGGCCGAGCTTCCCGACCTGTGGGACGTCAATGTAGCGGCCTGGTACAACGATTCGGTGCCCTCGCGCTTCGCCCGCGAAGGCGCGCAGGAACCCTTCATCGATTTCGTCCGCAAGGCAACGACCAAGCCGGTGGTCGGCGTGGGCCGTTTCACGTCGCCCGACACGATGGTCTCGCAGATACGGCGGGGCGTGATCGACCTGATCGGCGCCGCGCGGCCCTCGATCGCCGACCCGTACCTGCCGCGCAAGATCGAAGAAGGCCGCGTCGACGACATCCGCGAATGCATCGGCTGCAACATCTGCGTCTCCGGCGACATGACGATCTCGCCGATCCGCTGCACGCAGAACCCCAGCATGGGCGAGGAATGGCGCAAGGGCTGGCATCCGGAACGGATCGCGCCGAAGGCGAGCGAAGCGCGCGTGCTGGTGGTCGGCGGCGGGCCTGCCGGCCTGGAAGCCGCCCGTGCGCTGGGCCAGCGCGGCTACGAGGTGCACCTGGCCGACGCGCGGCGCGAACTGGGCGGGCGGGTCACGCGCGAGGCGCGCCTGCCGGGGCTGGCCGAATGGGCGCGCGTGCGCGACTGGCGGCTCGGGCAGATCGGCAAGCTGGCGAACGTCAGCACCTACCTCGACTCCGCGCTGACGGACCAGGATGTGCTCGACTTCGGTGCAGACCACGTCGTCATCGCCACGGGGTGCCACTGGCGGCGTGACGGATTCGGGCGCAGCCACGGGCTGGGCATCGCCGACTTCGCCGACAACGCGCGTGTCTTCACGCCGGACGACCTGATGGACGGACGCTGGCCCGAGGGCCGCGTGGTGGTGTACGACGACGACTACTTCTACACCGCCAGCGTCGTCGCCGAGGCGCTGCGCCTGCGCGGTTGCGAAGTCACGTACCTCACCCCGGACGACACCATCGCCTCGTGGAGCGCGAACACGCTGGACTACCGCCACATCCAGTGGCGCATGGCCGAGCTGGGCGTCGTGCAGTGCGTATCGCACCTGGTCACCGGCTATACGGGAACCACGCTTGCGCTGGAGCACGCATGGAGCGGCGCGGCCTCTTCGCTCGACTGCGACGCGGTCGTGGTGGTCACGGCCCGCCTGCCCGACGATGCGCTCTATCAGGCGTTGAAGGGACGCGAGCCGGAATGGGCGGATGCTGGCATCCGCAGCGTGGCCTGCATCGGCGATGCGCTGGCGCCGGGGCTGATCGCGCACGCGGTGTACGCCGGCCATCGATATGCGCAGGAACTGGACGCGCCGCGCGACGGCGAGGTGCCGTTCAAGCGGCACTTCCATCACGACACGCCGATGGCGTGATGCTCAGGCGAGCGCGCGGTAGCGGAAGTCGCTGAACTCCACCGCGCCCGGGCCGGCGCTGTACAACGCGACGCGCAGGCTGAGGAAGCCGCCGAACACATTGTGGTGCAGGCCGGACACTTCCATCCGCGTGTCCAGCCGCGTCCAGGTGCGGCCGTCGTCGTGCGAGTGGTGCCAGGTCACCACGTGGTGGTCGTAGGTCAGGCGGAGGCGCACGCGCCGCGTCGGCATCGCTTGCCGCGCCCACGTCTGCTCCTCCGCATACTGGAACACGCGCAGCCCGTCAGCCGCGAAGCCCAGGCCGACGAAGGCCTTCGGGTTGTAGAACAGCAGCAGGCCGCCTTCGCCGCCATCGACCAGGGTCAGCGTGACCTCGGCCTGGTAGGCACGGTCGCCGACAATGCACGCCAGGGGACTGCCGTCCGCAGGCGACCGGCCTGCGCCGGCGAGGCGGAGGGATTTCCTGCCGTAACGCACGCGCCGCATCTCGTCCGGTCGCGGCGCGTGGAAGGCCCACTGCGTACCGAGGCGATCGCTCGAGAAATCGTCCGACAGCGCGACGCCGGCGATCCCCGCCTTGCCGCCGCGCGGCACCGGCAACGGCGCCGAAAGATCGCCGCCGCGCGCACGGAACCAGCCATCGTCCGTCCACTCGATCGGCTCGAGCAGCGTCTGCCGGCCGAGCGTGCGATAGCCGTTCTCGTAGCCGTGGTAGACCATCCAGCTGTCGCCGGCCGGTCCATCGACCAGCGTCGCGTGGCCGCGCGACCACCAGGGCTCCGCATCGCCCAGCGTGCGCACCAGCGGATTGTGCGGGCAGTGTTCCCACGGTCCGTGGATCGAACGCGAACGCGCGGCGATCACCATGTGGCCGGTGATCGGGCCGGCGGTGCCGCCGACGGCGGTGACCAGGTAGAACCAGTCGCCACGTCGCGTCAGCTTGGGGCCTTCGGGCGCGAAGTTTTCGGTGATCCAGTCTTCCGGATAACGCCAGGGCTGGTAGGCGGTTTCGAGCGCGCCGTCGGTCGCCAGGCCGTTGTCGGTGAGGCGCACCTTGCGGATGCCGTTGACGAACAGGTAACGGCGTCCGTCTTCGCCGACCGCGTGGCCCGGATCGATGCAGCCATCGATGTGCAGGTCCACCGGTTCGCTCCACGGTCCGCGGATGTCGTCGGCCCAGATCGCGTGGATCTTCCACGCCTCGTCTTTCGCCAGTGCCGGCAGGTAGATGAAGTAGCGGTCGCCATGCTTGCAGAGATCGACGGCCCACACCGTCCCCACGTGCGTGCGCAGCGCAGGGCCGAGCGGCGTCCAGGTGACGAGGTCGGTCGAGTGCCAGATCACCAGGCCGGGATAGGCGTCGAACGACGAGAACGTCATGTAGTAGTCGTCGCCGTCCTTGAGGATCGTGGGGTCGGGACGATCGCCGGCGACGATGGGATTGAGATAGGTGCCGTTGCCGAGGTCGGCCTTGCGCTGGCCTTCGACGCCGGTGACGTGCGCCGGCGGCGCCGGCGCGCACGGTGTGGCCGCCGCCACGCGCGACGACAACGGCCAGGTGGCCAGGCCGGCGAGTCCGGCCTTGAAC
>NZ_JBGFFG010000219.1:0-5724 GCF_056175765.1 Pseudoxanthomonas sp. LjRoot204_2
CGCGACAAGATCATCATGGGCACCGAGCGTCGCTCCATGGCGATGAGCGAGGAAGAGAAGCGCAACACSGCSTACCACGAGTCCGGCCACGCCATCGTCGGCCGACTGGTGCCCGAGCACGACCCGGTCTACAAGGTCACCATCATTCCGCGCGATCGCGCGCTGGGCGTGACCGTCTACCTGCCGGAGGGCGACAAGTACAGCATCAACCGTACCGGCATCGAAAGCCGCCTGTGCACGCTGTACGGCGGTCGCGTGGCGGAAGAGTTGATCTTCGGTGCGGACAAGGTCACCACCGGCGCGTCCAACGACATCGAGCGCGCTACCAAGATGGCCCGCAACATGGTCACCAAGTGGGGCTTGTCGGAAGAACTGGGCCCGATCACCTATGCGGAAGAGGAGGAGGAAGTGTTCCTCGGTCGCTCGGTCTCGCAGCACAAGAATGTGTCCGACGATACCGCGCGCAAGATCGACGAAGTGGTTCGCGGGATCCTGGACAAGGCGTATGCGCGCACCACCCAGATCCTCACCGAGAACATCGACAAGCTGCATGCGATGGCCGATGCATTGATGCTGTACGAGACCATCGATGCACCGCAGATCGACGCCATCATGGAAGGCCGCGACGTACCGCCGCCCGTAGGTTGGGGCAAGTCGGACAAGGACGACAAGCCGGAGTCGCGCCCGCTGCCCCCGATCGGTGGGCCGGCCGAGCAGACCTGAGTCGCGTTGCCAGCGCGATGATGAAAGGCCAGACTTGCGTCTGGCCTTTTCTTTGCGCGCAGGTTGCCGCAGGGGCCGCTTCGATCATTCAAGGGGAATGCCATGAAGGGGATGGGAATGGGCGTCGTCCTGCTGGGGGTGTTGCTGACCACGTCGGTGCACGCGGCCGAGTTCAAGGCGCCGCGGGACGTGCCGTTTGCGGAGGATTCGATCGTCGCCGGCAATATCAAGCGCGAATGTCCCATCGGGACGCAGCTGACGGATGCCCTGGTCCGGTTCGCATCCGCCGGCGGACATCGCGTCGAGCTGGTGGATTCGCTGGACACGGCGTCGGGGCAAGTGCTGAAGATGGAATTCCATGACGCGCAAAGCGCGGGCAATGCCTGGATGGGGCATCGCAAGTCTGTCACCGTGAAGGGATGGCTCTATCGCGACGGACAGCAGGTCGCCAAGTTCATCGCGCGGCGGAATTCGGGCGGAGGCTTCGCCGGCGGTTTCAAGGGCTCGTGCGCCGTGCTGGAGCGGACCGTCAACGCCATCGGCAAGGACGTGGCGGGCTGGTTGAACAATCCCGTCGACGGTGGCCAGCTCGGCGATCTGCGCTGAATCAAGCCACTCGTACCACGACTAGGGCATCGCCATGTTCGACACCGTTCCCCAACTCGACTGCGCCGGCCGCATCCTCAGACTCGATCGTCCGCAGGTCATGGGCATCGTCAATGTCACCCCGGACTCGTTCTCCGACGGTGGCGCGCATGACACGACCGACGCCGCCGTCGCGCATGCGTTGAAGCTGGTGGAGGAGGGGGCCGACGTCCTCGACATCGGGGGCGAATCCACGCGCCCGGGCGCCGCCGAGGTGGAGGTCGAAGAAGAACTGCGCCGCGTGGTGCCGGTGATCGCGCGGCTGGCCGCACAGGTGTCCGTGCCGATCAGCATCGACACCTCCAAGCCCGAGGTCATGCGTGCCGCCGTGCAGGCGGGCGCCGGGATGATCAACGATGTGTACGGCTTGCGCCGCGAGGGTGCGCTCGATGCCGCCGCCGCGCTCGGTGTGCCGGTGGTGCTGATGCACATGCAGGGCGAGCCACGCTCGATGCAGGCCGCGCCGCAGTACGACGACGTGGTGGGCGACGTGCATCGCTTCCTGGCCGAACGCATCTTCGCCGCCGAGATGGCGGGCATCCCGAAGAAGCACATCGTCATCGATCCTGGTTTCGGCTTCGGCAAGGACACGGCGCATAACCTGCAGTTGCTGGCGCATCTGGAGCGTTTCGTCGAACTCGGCGTGCCGGTGCTGGCGGGGCTGTCGCGCAAGCGCAGCCTCGGCGAACTGACCGGCCGCGACGCGCCGGCGGATCGCGTGGCTGCTTCGGTGGCCGCCCACCTGATCGCCGCGCAGCGTGGCGCCCTGATCGTGCGCGTGCACGACGTCGCCGCCACGGTCGACGCCCTGAAGGTGTGGAACGCCGTCGCGGCAGTCCCGTCGCCGCGCAAGGCAGCGGCCACGCCCTCGATCCGCTGGCCCGACGACGACTGACGGGCCGGCGCGCGGCATCCGGCGCGTTCGGCGCCTTGGCCCGGAACGTGCGGCCATGTGCGGTGGGGCGTGCCGGCCAGGATGTTCCAGCACCTCAGCGACCGCGAAGTGCGCGACAACATCACGTGGCTGAGTGGTCTGTCACGCGTGGACAACGCGGCGTTGCCGGAAGGACGATGGTCGGACAGCCTGCGCAAGGCCGCGCAGGGTCGCCACGCACCGCTACAAGTACCCGACCGGGCGGGAAATCACCGCGCTCGCACAGTTCCTGGACGCGCGCAGAGCCGGCGCGCGTCCGCCATCGCCCGTGCCGTCAGTGCGCGGGCCGATGGCTTCGCGTGGCGTCGCGTGCGTCCCGTCGTGGCGTTGCCTCTTCCAGCCAGCGTCGCGTCAGCGTCGCGCCATCGCCGGTCGCGACGGCGCCCGCACCCGCGCTCGTCGCTGCCGGCAACGCGGCGCGGTTCGGGATCAGCGGCTGCGAACCGTTGACCCGGATCGGATCGGTCGAATGCTGCTGCTTCCAGTGGCGCAGCAGTTGGCGCAGCGCTTCGGGCGACGCCGTGGACGGCACGGCACCGGCCTGGTTGCGCGCGTTCTCGCCATGGCAGCCGGTACACGTCCGGATCTCTCCGGCCTGCAGGGTGACCCAGACGCGCTCGCGCACGATCGGCACGCCGGCCGCGTCGGTGCTCTGCCAGGTCAGTGCGCGACTGGCGGGCACGAACGCTGCGGTCGACCCGTCTGTGGCGATGCGCACGCTGCCGCTGGGGCCGCCCGTGTTCGTCGGATTGGCAGCGACCGCCATCGGTTGCGCGATCGGCCGGCGGCCACGCTGGTAGATGGATCCGTTGTTGTACGCGCGGATCATGTTGGCCTGCAGGATCTGGTAGTGCGAGACCTCGTAGATCCTGCCGTTGCCGCCGAGGGTCTGCACGCCGCCGGGGACGCGCAGGTTGTAGGGCTGCTGCTTGTCGTCGCGATCGCGCGCGGTCTGGTTGCGGGTGACGATGAGCGCAAGCTGGTTCGYTTTGAGCCAGGCGCGGAACGCGGCTTCGTTGACCTGCTCGCTGGCGAACACCGCCTGTTCCGGCGACGCCATCGGCGTGGTGGTGACGGGCGGACGCGCACGCGCCACCACTTCCACCGGCTCGATCTCCCACAGTGCGCCGTTGTAGCTGCGCTGCGTGTCCGGATCCCACCACGTCAGGTTCTTGCTGATGCCGGGGGTGAGCGCCGGGCCGGCCACCAGCATTCCACTGGCGTTCGTCTGCAGCTGGTGCAAGCGCAGCGAGACGCCCGACTGGAAGGACGGGCTGCTCGTGTAGCTGGCGACCATGTGGCCGCTGCTCATCGGCAACGGATTGCGGAAACGGCCACCGGCCAGGTTGCCGCTGCCGTCGGCCGCCGGCGACGCGTCCACGATTTCCATCTGCTCCGCGTTGAGGGTGGGCGCACCGGTGATGCGGACGATCTGGTTGGTGCCGCCGGTGGCGAACTCGCGCGTGTAGATGGCGTAGTAGCTGCCGGGCACGGTCGGGTCTTCGCGTACCTGGAACAGCCCGCCGTCCATGCGGATGTATTTCTTGTTGGCGATCAGCGCGGTGTTGGAATAGTCCGACAGGGCGCTGTCGGTGGAGAACGACTTCGGCAGATAACCGAACGACAGTTCCTGGCGGCCGATGTGGTTGAGCGTGAGCTCCTCGGTGCCGTCCTGGTTCATCTGCCACGGCGTGAACAGGTTATAGGTGAAGCCGTTGACCTGCCCGTACGCGCTGCTCATGCCCGATCGCGATTCGGGGAATGTCTCCGGCTGCAGGCCGATGCTGGCCGCGCCCGAGGCTTCGCTGGCGACGTCGTACGCGCCGTAGGTGCCGGCATCGGCCTGCTGGTCGCGCTGCAGGTGGTCCCAACGGATGAAGATCACCCGGCCGTAGCGGTCGATGCTCGGCGAGAACGCGCCGCTCGGCGCGTGGTTGAGCAGGCGCACCTGCCCATTCGACGGATCGAGTTGCCATATCCCRGTGATGGTCGGCGTGCTCTCGTACTCATCGAGCTGCGGATACAGGTGCGCTTCGCCCCCGCGCGGACGATCCGAGGTGAACAGGATGCGGTCCTGGCTGTCGTAGATCGGCGACACGTTGTTGTAGTCCGCCGGCTGGTTCGCGACCTTGGTGATGGTGGCGGTCTGGCCCTGTCCCAGGCCGGTGACCTCGTACAGCTGCCACTTCGCGGTGGGGTGCACGTAACGTTGCGGCGGTCCGCCGACCACCATGCTGAAGATCGCCTTGGTGCCGTTCCAGTGCACGGCGGGTTCGCGCACCGCGATGGCGTTGGCGCCCTGCTGGCCTTCCATGCCGAAGCCGGCTTCCTTCGTCAGGTTGCGCAGCGTGCCGTCGGGGTAGCGGATCATGAGGTCGCCGCCGCGCGGCAGGGCGAGCATGCTGGGCAGATGGTTGGCGAAGGTCGACATGCGGCTGGCGAACGGATCGCCCGCCATCGGCACCTGCGTCACGAACAGGATCGGGTTCGGTACCGCGCTGGTCGGGACGGCGGCGGCCATCACGCGCGCAGGCTGCGCTGCAGGAGAGGACGAAGGCATCGCGGCCGCCCGGGCGGCAGCCTTGGTAGCGGAAGCTGGTGTTTCCGGGCCGCAGCCGGTGAGCAGGACGGACAGTGCGAACAGGACCAGCAGCGGCTGGCGCAGGGAAAGGGGAAAAACAGGCATCCGGTCGACTCGCGCAAAAATGGAGTGCCGTCCGCTGCGCAGACAAGCGACGTGCACGGATCTCGCGCGCATCGGCCTTGCTGCTTGCATCCCCCTGTGGACGCCGCCCGACTGTACACGAGCCGCGCGCGTGCGCGCCGCCGCCGCATCGTCCAACCATGACCGGCATCCCACAACGCCGTCGGCCCGGGTGGCGGCACGTTAAGCTTGGCGCCCGCCCACGCACCGCGTTCCGCATGTCGCTCGACGCACGTCCGCTCGCCATCGCCATCATGGGCCCGACCGCCTCGGGCAAGACCGCGTTCGCGCTCGACGTGGCGGCGCGTGTCGGCGGCGAGATCGTCAGCGTGGATTCGGCGCTCGTGTATCGCGGCCTGGATATCGGCGCGGCGAAACCCACGCCGGAAGAACGCGCGCGCGTCCCGCACCATCTGCTGGACGTGCGYGACCCCTGGCAGGCGTACTCGGCCGCCGAGTTCGCCGACGATGCCCGGCGCGCGCTCGACGACATCGCCGCACGGGGTCGACTGCCGATCCTGGCCGGCGGTACGGGGCTCTACTTCCAGGCGCTRCTCGAGGGGCTGGCCGCGATGCCGGCCGCCGATGCCGGCGTGCGCGCCGACATCACGGCCCAGGCGCAGTCATGCGGCTGGCCGGCCCTGCACGCCGAGCTGGCGAAGGTCGATCCTGTCGCGGCGGCGCGCATCCACGCCACCGATCCGCAGCGCATCCAGCG
>NZ_JBGFFG010000220.1:0-5713 GCF_056175765.1 Pseudoxanthomonas sp. LjRoot204_2
GGCGCGTGGGACAACGCCAAGAAGTACATCGAAGACGGCCACCACGGCGGCAAGGGCAGCGAAGCGCACAAGGCGGCGGTCACCGGCGACACCGTCGGCGATCCCTACAAGGACACGGCCGGCCCGGCGATCAACCCGCTGATCAAGATCATCAACATCGTCGCGCTGCTGCTGGTGCCGGTGCTGCCGGTCAATGGATGGCTGGGCAGTGCCGCGCCGGCGGAGGCCGCCTCCCACGTTGCCGCTGCGGCCGATCACGTCGTCGACGGACGCCGCGCCCGCATCCTGTTCGACAGCGGCTCCGCGGTGGTGCCCTCGGACACCACCGCACGGATGGCGGGCGTGCTGGGGACGCTGGGCGCGGATCCCGACAGCACGGTCCGCGTCTCCGGCTTCCACGATGCCAGCGGCGATGCCGCCGCCAACGAAGCGCTGGCGAAGCAGCGCGCCGAGGCCATCCAGCAGTGGCTGGTGGTCAACGGCGTGGCGGCGGAACGCATCTCGCTGGACAAGCCCGCGCAGACCACCGGCAGCGGCGACGCGGATGAGGCGCGCCGCGTGGATGTACTGGTGGAGTAAGCGTACGCACGATGCGTCAGAACAAGGGCGGCCATTGGCCGCCCTTCTTTTTGCGACTCTGTAGGAGCGACGTGAGTCGCGACCGCACGCCATCCGCGTACGGAAGCCTCACCCCTGGATGAGCAGGAAGGCCTCTGGCCTCCAGCGTGTCCGCCTTTCCAACGCTTCATGACGTGCGAGGCCGGGCGTTCGCGACTCACGTCGCTCCCACAGTGACCCCGTATACATCACGACGTCGGCTGCAGTGCCACCACGCGCACGTCAACATCCTTGCAGGCGGCGTCCTGGCAGATGCCGTTCACCCAGGCCTCGCCGTTGCCGAACATCACGCCCTTGTAGTTGACCATCAGCTGCGAATACTTCTGCCGCTTGATCGTGTCGGCGATGGCCGGGGTCATGATGCGGTCGTACTCACGCACGAAGGCGGCGGCATCGGCAACCTTCAACGACTCGCCGTCGCGAACGGTGACGAACGGGTAGGCCACCAACGCCGCGACGGCCTCGGTGTCGTTCGCCGTCACGGCCTGCTGCAATTGCCGGATCACCGTCTCGTAGCGGGCGTGATCGCCCAGCACTTCGTCGATGGCCTGGTTGACTGCACGCGGATCATCGACGGCCTCGCCTTCCGATGGGCCGGCGGCAGGAGCGGTGGGCGCTGCGTCTGCGGCAGCTGCGGCTGGCGCCGTATCGGCAGCGGAAGCGGCGGTATCAGGCGTGGCCGGCGCGCAAGCCGCCAGCCACAACACCGCAAGCGCGGCGATCGGTGTCTTCATCGTGCGGATTCCTGGTCAGGTGGAGACGCGGTGCGGACGTCCATCCATGGCGGACAACCCAACTCCGGCGATGCGGGCCCATCCTAGCCAGCCCTGCGCCGGCTTGCGTTCGGGAATCGTTAGGCCACACGTTTCGCCTCCCTCCCCTCTGGGCGGCAAGCCACTGTCGTTGCCGTCGTCCCCGCGTGCGCGGGACGACGGCAACGGCTCAACTCAGCACGTCAGCCAATACCTTGCGCCCGACCGCCGCGGCGGCTTCCACTTCGGGTGCCGTCTCGGCGGCCGCACGCGCTTCGGCCTGCTGCTGCAGGTATACCGGGCAGTGCTGCATCATGTAGTCGACGTCGAACTTCATGCGCTCGACCAGGAAGTCGACGAACGCACGCACCTTCGGCGACTGCACGTGGCCACGCGGGAACACGGCATTGAACTCGTATTCCGGCCCCGTCCATCCCGCCAGCACGCGCTGCAGGTGGCCCTGCTCGAGATACGGCTTGACCATCACGTCGGCGCCCAGCATCAGCCCTTCGCCGCACAGCAAGGCGCCCTTCAGCGCCGCGGGATCGTTGGCCACCAGGATGGGATTGATCGGATAGTCGTGCTCGCCCTCGGCGCCGTGCAGGGTCATCGCCCAGCCGTTGCCGCGACGATGCTTCTGCATGGCCAGCACGCGATGGTGCTGCAGGTCGTCCGGGTGCAGGGGCTCGCCGTAACGCGCCAGGTACTTCGGGCTGGCATACACCTGCGTGCGCAGCGTGCTGAGGCGGCGCGCGACGAGGTTGGAATCCGGCAGGCTGCCGATCCGAAGCGCTACGTCGATCTCGCCGGAGATCAGGTCCAGGGTGTCGTTGGCGAGCAGCATCTCCACGCGGATCTCGGGGTATTGCGCATGGAACTCGCCGAGCAGCGGCGCGATCTTGTCGATGCCGATCGAATACGGCGCGGTGAACCGCAACCAGCCGCGAGGACCGGCGTGCAGCTGGCCCACCGCACTGGCGGCTTCGTTCAATTCGCGCGCGATGCGCTGGCAGTGTTCGTAGTAGACGTTGCCGGCTTCGGTCAGGCCGAGCTTGCGCGTGGTCCGGTGCAGCAGTTGCGCGCCGAGGCGCGTCTCCAGTTCCTGCACCTTGCGGCTGACCGTGGTCTTGGGGAGGCGCAGCACGTTGGCAGCCGCAATGAAGCTGCCCTGCTCCACCACCTTGACGAAGATCAGGGTGTCGTTGAGATCGTGGGTCATCGAGAGACTCCGGTAGGCGATGGGCGAATTGGCCCGCTGACGGGATGATTATTCCCCTAAATCAGGACTAATCAAGTCCTCATTGGCGGCGTAACGTGGCGTCCATCGTCCTCCACCGGGTATCGCCCCCATGCTGTTCGCCCGCCTCTTCCAATCGCTGGAACACCGTGAAGACGTCTCGGAATCCCCGTACCCTCGGGCTTTCCGTCGTAGCAAAAGCCTTTTGTTACAGGACATTTCCGGTCATGTCGCCGCGCCCCGCTCCCAGCGGGGCGGCACGGTGGGAGGTGGTCGCCGGATCGGCAAGGTGATGTCGGCTTCCGGGATTATCCCGATCACGGGAGGATTCATCCCATGAGCGGGACACTTGCCCGGCGTGCGCCGACGAGCGGCCCCCCCCGCGAAGCGCCGGTCGCGTTGCGGCTGGCGACCTGCCGCGCCTTCGTCGCCCCCAGGGGCGATGACGCGCAGGATCAGGCAATCGCAAAGCAGGATCCGGATATCGCGGCCACGACGATGCTGGCCACACTGGCCGCCATGCCCGTTTCCTTCCCGAATGCCGCCATGCGTTGGCTGCGTGCCGTTGCACGTGCGCTGGTCGCGCGCCTCCACGCGCCGGCCGATCCGTCGACGCCCTCCCCCACGACGGGTCGGCCGGTGGCACGCCTGCCGCTGGCCGGCCAGCGCGCCGGCTTCCGCGAATTCACCCTGCCGCGTCCACAGACTGATGACGTGCGGCAACGCCTGCAGGTGAAATCGGCGGGCGTGAGCGGGCGTATTGCGGCACCGCTCACGCGGAGCGCGCGGTGAACGCCATGACGGACACGCTGACCCCGGGCGCGCTCGTGATGGGCGCCAGCGGCAACGTCGGCTTCGGCGTGGTCGGCGCGTTGCTGGAGGCCGGCAGCCCGGTGCTGGCGGTGGGCCGCGAAGGCCCGCGCATGAGCGCGCTGGCCGAGCACTTCGAGGACGAGCCGGGACTGCAGCTGCTGTATTCGCCCTGCGTGCACGATGATCGCGGCGCCGCGCGCCTGGCCGACGAAATACGCGAACGTGGCCGCCCCCTGCGCGCCGTGTTCGCGAGCATGGGCACGCCGCTGCAGAGCGGGCGCCTGCTCGACCGTCCGGCCTCGTTCCTGCTGGAGAAGCTGGAGGCCGATCTCATCCCGCACCTGGCCGCCGCCCGCCACCTGATTCCCCTGCTCTCCGAAAGCCAGACCGCCGCGAACTACGTGCTGATCGGCGGTCCCTACGCGGAGCGCGGCTGGTCCGGCTACGGCCACGCCTCGGTGACCGGTGCGGCGGTGCGCATGCTGACCCAGGTGCTGCATGAGGAAGCGCAGACCCTGGGCGTACGCGTGCAGCTGCTGTCGGTCGACAAGCCGGTGTGCACGCCGGAGAACGCGATCAACGCCTGCGCGGAATGGCCGGATGCGCTGGCGGTCGGACGCAGCGCCGTCGCGCTGTTGGCGCGTGGCGGGCGTGCGACGCAGTCCATCGTCACCTGGTCCGCGCAGGACGCGAAGCCGCCGGCGCAGACGCTCGCGCGCGACTTCGAAGACGCGCTGTGGGCGGTGGCCGGCGCTCCACGCAATGGCCGCGCCTCCGCCTGAGCGTCACGCCATCGAGCCCTCGCCCGTCCCTGCCATGCCGACCCCGATCCACCGCTTGACCTCAACCTGACTTCAGGTCGCACCCTTCCCGCCCGATTCCTCCTCTCCCCCAAAGAGACCACCACCCATGAACACGCCTTCCCGTTCTTCTACGCGTACGCAGCGCCTGCTCGCGCTCGCCGCCTTCAGTGCGCTCGCCCTCGCCGTGCTGGCCGGTTGCAGTGGCCAGGCCGCCGAACAGGGCGCGCCGCCACCGCCAGAGGTCAGCGTGGCGGCCGTCCCGGTCAAGTCGATCAGCCAGTGGGACGAATTCAGCGGCCGCGTCGAAGCCATCGAACATGTCGACCTGCGCCCGCGCGTCTCGGGGTACATCGACCGCGTCAACTACACCGAAGGCCAGGAAGTGAAGAAGGGCGACGTCCTCTTCACCATCGACGCGCGCAGTTATCGCGCCGAACTGGCGCGCGCGCAGGCCGAACTCGCACGCGCCCGCACCCAGGCCGACCTCGGCCGCAGCGAAGCGGCGCGCGCCAAGCGCCTGTCCGACGTGCAGGCGTTGTCGACCGAAGAGTACGAGCAGCGCCGCGCCAATGCCGACCAGGCACAGGCGAACGTCGCCGCCGCCCAGGCTGCCGTGGAAAGCGCCCGGCTCAATCTGGAATGGACCCAGGTGCGCGCTCCCATCGACGGTCGCGCCGGCCGCGCGCTGGTCACCGCCGGCAACCTGGTCAGCGCGGGCGACGCCGCCAGCGTGCTGACCACGGTCGTTTCACTGGACAAGGTGCACGTGCACTTCGATGCCGACGAACGCGCGTTCCTTCGTTACGCCGAGATGGCCCGCAAGGGCGAACGTCCCAGCGAGCGCGACGGCAAGGTGCCGGTGCAGGTGGCGCTGGCCGACGAAACCGACTTCCCGCATGCGGGCGTGGTCGACTTCCTCGACAACCAGGTCGACCGCAGCACGGGCACCATCCGCGCCCGCGCGCTGCTCGACAATGCCGACCGCACGTTCACGCCGGGCCTGTACGCCCGCGTTCGCCTGCTCGGCAGCGGCGAGTTCAAGGCCGCGCTGGTCGACGACAAGGCCGTGCTGACCGACCAGGACCGCAAGTACGTCTACGTGGTCGACAAGGAAGGCAAGGCGCAGCGCCGCGACGTGAAGATCGGCCGCATGGCCGATGGCCTGCGCATCGTCGAACAGGGCCTGGCCGCTGGCGACAAGGTGATCGTCAGCGGGGTGCAGAAGGTCTTCTTCCCCGGCATGCCGGTGCAGGCCAAGGCGGTGGCGATGGGCGCAGCGCAGGCGCCCGCCACGACCGTGGCGATGAAGTAACCGCATCACCCGCGCAGGCGGATCCGCGTCGCCCACGGGTGCGCGGATCGGCTGACATGCCGCGTCGAACCGTTTCCGACCACCGCCCCTCGGCGGTGGCCAGTCCCTTGCATCTTCATTTCCAGGAAATCCACCCATGGACTTCTCCCGTTTCTTCATCGACCGGCCGATCTTCGCC
>NZ_JBGFFG010000221.1:0-5689 GCF_056175765.1 Pseudoxanthomonas sp. LjRoot204_2
GCCTGCAGGCGCTGCGCGGATGAATCCGTTTACTTGACGCGGCGCACCTTGGCGGCCGTGTTGTAACCGTCGATGCGAAGGAACCAGTTGTTGAACAGGCCGGGCTTGATCGTGACGGCCGGATTCGTCTTGCGTACGCCCTGCAGGCTGGCGGACTCGATCTGCTCCCACACCTGGCCATTGGCCAGCGTATAGCGCTTGCCTTCGGCGAAGCCCTTGAATTCCCCCTCCAGCGTGCTCTTGATCGGCTCGTCGGAGCCGAAGTCGAAGAAGCCGCGGTTCTCCTGTTCCACCTGCTTGCGGGTATCCGCCTTGGCCTGGGTGACGGCGACCTGGGTCTCCTGACGCACCTRCTCGACGGCGCGTGCGGTTTCGCTGCCCACCTTGCGGGTGAGCCACGCGCTGAGCGTGGCCAGTTCGGCATCGCTCAGCTTGTCGAGGCCGGCGGCCTTGAATTCCTCTGCGCTCATCGATTCGCGCAGGTTGCCGAAGCGCGCGTCGGATGCGGCGTCCTGAGCGAAGGCGAGCAGCGGCGCGCTCGCCAGTACCAGGGATAGAAACAAGCGGCTCATCTTCATGGTTGTTCCTGCGGTCGACTGGCCGTTAGTGTAGTCATTCCGGCGACGCTCGGTCGCCTCTCCGTACGTCCATGGTTCCCCCCGCCCACGACATCGCGACGCTGCTGCGACGGCCGGCCCTGCAAGCGCTGCCTGCCCCGTTGCGCCACGCGCTCGCCGATGCGGCGACGGCGGCCGGTGCGCAGGACGGCATGCCCGATGCCATCGGGGTGCTGGACGACACGCTGGATACGCTGGCCATGCTCGGCGCCGACGGCGACGTCATCCTGGCGGCGCTGCTGCACGGGGCGCCGGGGCTGCAGGCGGCCGTCGGCCGTGCGGCGGGTGCGCAGGTGCCCGGCCTGGCCGACCTGCTGGAAGGGCAGGTGGCCGCGGCGCAGGTCTGGGCACTGCATGCGGAGCAGACCCGGGGCGCCAGCACCGAAGGCTTGCGCCGCCTGCTGCTGGCCATCGTGCGCGACCTGCGCGTGGTCACCATCCTGCTCGCCCGCCAGCTCGCCCGCATGCGGGCCGCGGGCGCCCTGCCCGAATCCGATCGCCAGGCACTGGCGCGACTGACCCGCGACATCCACGCGCCGCTGGCCAATCGCCTGGGCATCTGGCAGCTGAAGTGGGAGCTGGAGGACTTGGCGTTCCGGTACCTGCAGCCGCAGGTCTACAAGCAGATCGCCACGCAACTGGACGAAAAGCGCGTCGGCCGCGAGCGCTACATCGGTGCGGTCATCGATGCGTTGCGCGCGGCGCTCGCCGACCACGGGATCCATGCCGACATCAGTGGCCGGCCGAAGCACATCTACAGCATCTGGCGGAAGATGCAGCGCAAGCAGGTCGGCTTCGACGAGCTCTACGACCTGCGCGCGGTCCGCATCGCCGTGGACGATGTCGCCGCGTGCTATGCCGCACTGGGCATCGTGCATGCGTTGTGGGTGCCGATCCCCAGTGAGTTCGACGACTACATCGCGCGCCCGAAGGCCAACGACTACCGGTCGTTGCATACCGCCGTGGTCGGCCCCGAGGGCCGCACGCTGGAAGTGCAGATCCGCACGCACGAGATGCATGCGCAGGCCGAGCTGGGCGTGGCCGCGCACTGGAAGTACAAAGAAGGCAAGGCCGGCGGCGATGCCTTCGACCGCAAGATCGCCTGGATGCGACGGCTGCTGGACGGAGCGGCCGAAGGCGCGGGCGGCGACGGTGCACTGGCGGGGGAGCTGGATGCCGAACTGGTCGAGGACCGGGTGTACGCGCTGACGCCGAAAGGCGAAGTGGTCGACCTGCCGCAGGGGGGCACCGTGCTGGATTTTGCGTACCACGTGCACACGATGGTGGGCCACCGCACGCGCGGCGCCAAGGTCAACGGCCGCATCGTGCCGCTCAACCATGTGCTGCGCAGCGGCGACCGCGTCGAGATCCTGACATCGAAGGAGCCCGGACCGCGCCGCGACTGGTTGCTGCAGGCCAATGGATTCCTCGCCAGCGGGCGTTCGCGCGACAAGGTGCGTGCGTGGTTCCACAAGCTCGATCGCGCCCGCAACCTGCAGGCCGGGCGCGAGTTGCTGGAAAAGGAGCTGAAGCGCCTGGGCCTGCACCATGCCGACCTCACGGGAGCGGCGAAGAAGTTCCATGCCGACAACGTGGACGAGCTCTACATCCAGGTGGCACTGGGCGATGTGGGCCCGCACCAGGTGGGTCGCGCGTTGCATGAAGAACAGCGTGCGCCCGCGGAGCCGGAGGGTTCCTCGCTGCCGGTGTTGCGGCCTCCACGCAGGGTCGCCCGGCCCGGCAAGTCGAAATTCACCGTGCAGGGCGTCGGCAACCTGCTGGTGCAGCTCGCCCGCTGCTGCCAGCCGGTACCGGGCGAGCCGATCGCGGGTTACCTGACCCGCGTGCGTGGCGTCACCGTGCACCGCACCGACTGCGCGGCGTTCGCCCGGCTGGCGGCCACGAGCCCGCAGCGCGTATTGCCGGTGGAGTGGGGCCAGGCGGGCGGCGGTTACGAAGTGGACGTGCAGGTCACCGCGCTTGACCGCAAGTGGCTGCTCAAGGACATCACCACGCTGATCGCGCAGGAAGAAGCCAACGTGCTGGACATCAACAGCCAGGGCAACCGCGCGAATGGCCGCGTCCACCTTCGCCTGCGCCTGAAGGTCGCCGACTTCGGCCAGCTGTCGACGCTGCTCGGGAAGCTGGACGCGCTGCCCGGGGTGGAAGACGCACGACGTTCAGGCTGAGTGGGTATGCTGCGGGCGTGACCCGCGAAGACCACCACGACGCCGGGCGAAGCCGACGCATCGAACCGCACATCGACTGGGAGCGCGTCGACGCATCCGTGCCGCCTTCGCGGCGTATCCCGATGCCGGCGTGGCGCGACCGGCGGTACTGGCGCTGGGTGGCGGGCATCGTGCTCGCCTTGGCGGTGGCGCTGGTGGCGCTGCGCCAGCCGCTGGCTGACCTGCTATGGCCCGAGACCGGCGTMCAGTCCCTGCTGGACCAGGCGGACCAGGCGCTGCAGGCCGGCCGCCTGAATGCCGCCGACGGGACGGGCGCGCGGCAGCTGTACGAGGCAGCCCAGGCGATGGACAACGACCGCACCGAAGCGGCCGAGGGCCTGCGTCGCGTCGCGGAAGCGGCACTTCGCGCGGCGGATTCGGCCCTGCAGCGCCACCGGTTCGACGAAGCGCGCATGCACCTGGCGCTCGCACGCGACCTCCACGTGCCGCGACCGGACGCGGACGCGTTGGCCGCCAGGCTGCGCGCCCGGGAAGCGGCGCATGCCGGCGTCGATGGACTGCTTGCGGCCGCGGCGCGTGCGCACGCGGACAAGCGCCTGTCGGAAGGCGATGACGCGGCGTTGCCGCTGTATCAGCGCGTGCTCGCGCTGCAGCCCACGCGCCTCGAAGCCCTGGAGGGTCGGGAGGACGCGCTGTCCGACCTGTTGCAGGAAGCTGGACAGCGGCTGCAGCGGGGTGAATTGGGCGAGGCGGCCAGCAGGATCGCGGCGGCGCGCACCTTCGATCCTGGACACGTCGATCTTCCACAGGCGGAAGCCGCGCTGGCGGCGGCGGTCGATGCACGACGCCGTGCGGGTGCACGGGACCTGGCGCGCGGGCGCTTGTCGGCGGCGCGATCGGCCTATGAAGCCGTGGCGGCGGCCGTGCCGGATGACGCGGCGGCGCGGCAGGGGCTCGAACAGACGGGCATTGCCCATGCTCGGCAGGCTGAACGCGAAGCGGGCGACTTCGATTTCATGCAGGCGGAACGCGAACTCGCGCTTGCACGCACACTGGCGCCGCAGTCGTCGCGGGTGGTACAGGCGGAGCAGTCTGTCGCCCGTGCCCGCGAAGCCCAGCAGCGTCAGGGCGCTGCGCCGTCGCTTGCGCCACGCGAGCGCGACCGGCGTGTGCAGGCGCTGCTGGAGCGCATGGCACAAGCCGAAGCGCAGGGGCAGTGGCTCACCCCACCCGGCGACAGTGCGTACGACACGTTGCGTGCGGCACAGGCGCTCGCGCCGGACAACGCTGTCGTGAAACAGGCGGCGCTGCGCCTGCTCCCCGCCGTCCGTACCTGCTATGAAGACGAACTGCGCGCCAACCGCGTCCGGCGCGCACAGGCCTGCCTGCAGGCGTGGCAGACCCTGCAGCCGCGGGATGCCGCACTGGCGGATGCGCGCCGTCGCCTGGCGGAAAAATGGATTGCCGTGGGAACGGAGCGGCTGGGGATGGGGGACGTGGCGTTCGCCGCCCAGGCGTTGCAGGAGGCGCGACGCCTGGACGGTGCGCTCGCCGGGCTGGAGGATTTCGACGCGCGCGTGCGGACGGCGCAGGCGGCCACGCCCTAGCGCTGGAAGATGCGCCGTACCGTGTCGCGCGCGGCGTCCAGCGAGAAGTGGCGCGCGATGTTGTCGCGGCCATGTTCGGAGAGCGTCCCCCAGAGTTCGGCATCGTCGTACAGGCGCAGCACGGCCTCGGCGAACGCGTCCGCGTCATCCGCCACCAGCACGTCGTGCCCGTGGGTCAGGTGCATGCCTTCGATCGCGCACGAGGTCGCCACCACCGGCTGGCCGTGCGCCATGCTCAGGTTGACCTTGCCCTTCACGCCGGCACCGAAGCGCAGCGGCGCCAGGGCGATGCGCGCGCCGTCCATGTAGCCGCCGATGTCGGCGACATGCCCGTGCACGAGGATGCCCGGTTGCGCCTGCAGCGCCAGCACGTCCGCCGGCGGAGCCATCCCGATGCAATGGAAGCGGATGTCGGGTCGCCGCGCCTGGATGCGCGGGAAGATCTCGCGCCCGAACCACAACACCGCATCGACATTGGGCGGATGGCGGAAGCCGCCGACGAAGACCAGGTCCTTGCGCTGCCCGAACGGCAGCCCGGTGTCCGCCAGTTCGTGCAGGTTCGGCAGGACCTCGACCTCGGTGGCGGGCAGCAGGGTGGACAGCAACTCGCGCTCGGCAGGACTGACCACCAGCGTGGCATCCGCCTGCCGCATCAGCGCCAGTTCGCGATCGCGCGTGCGCTCGGCGGCGCGTCGCAGGCCGGCGTCGCCGGACAACTCGGCACCGCGCAGTTCGCGCAGGAAGTGCAGGTCGACGGTGTCGAACACCACGCGCGCCTGCGGGGCGAAACGCCGCACCAGCGGGAGGAACTCGGCTGCCACGTAGTGGCGGGACAGCATCACCACGTCGAAGCGCGGGCCATGTTCGCGCAACCATGCCGAGGGCCGTGTCGCGAACGGCGCGTGCCACGCTTCCACGCCGTGTCGCCGCAAGCGTGCCGTATCGCCCTCGACCTGGCGCAGGTCGGCAGGCAGGAACACCACGTGGACGCCCTCGTCGACCAGCATGCGCATCAGATTGACGAGGCGCAGCGAAGCGGAATCGTGGTGCGGGCGCGGAGTTTCCGCATCGATGATCAGGACCTGGCGGCGCGGACGCACGACCGAGCCGGCGCTCGGCAGGCTGCCGGCACGTGGCTGCTGCACCAGCGCGTCCTTCCACTTCGCCGCGAACACGCCGCGGTTGCGTACCTGGTAGGCCTTCGTTCCACTGCCGGTGTCCGTGCCGGAGGTGACGCCCTCCAGATGGACGACCCGCGACGCGGGCTGGCAGACGA
>NZ_JBGFFG010000222.1:0-5687 GCF_056175765.1 Pseudoxanthomonas sp. LjRoot204_2
CCTTTTTTCCTTGCTGCGGTGGACGACCTCAGCCCAAGCGCAGGCCGCTGTCCGGATCGAAGCAGTGCAGCGGCGCGTTCTCTACCGTGACCCGCAGGCCCTGCCCCGGCTCCGGCAACACCTGCGGCGGCATGCGCGCCACCAGTGGCTGGCCGACGAAGCGAAGGTTGACGAACACTTCGTTACCCACCGGCTCGATCAGGTCGACATGGGCCTCGAACGCGGGCTTGCCGATACCCGCCGGCTGCAGGTGCTCAGGGCGGATGCCGAGCGCGATGCGCCGTCCGATCCAGGCACCGGCGACGGCCGCATGGCCCAGCGAAATCTGGCCACCGCCGTCCAGCGCCAGCTGCAAACCATCTTCCTGCTGCAGCGTGCCATACAGTACGTTCATCGCCGGGCTACCGAGGAAGCCGGCGACGAACAGGTTGGCCGGCCTCTCATAAAGCGCCATCGGCGTGTCGATCTGCTGGATCTCGCCATCCTTCAGCACCACGATGCGCTGGCCCAGCGTCATGGCTTCCACCTGGTCATGGGTGACGTAGATCATCGTCGCGCCGAGCTGCCGGTGCAGGCGGCCGATTTCGGTACGCACGGAATGGCGCAGCTTGGCATCGAGGTTCGACAGGGGTTCGTCGAGCAGGAACACCGAGGGCTCGCGTACCAGCGCGCGCCCCAGCGCCACGCGTTGCCGCTGGCCGCCCGACATTTCACGCGGCAGCTTGCCCAGCATGTGGGTCATGCCCAGGGTCTGCGCGGCATCGTGCACGCGGCGTTCGATCTCGGCGCGTGGCGTGCCGCGCAGCTTCAACCCGAAGGCGAGGTTCTCGGCCACCGTCATGTGCGGGTACAGCGCGTAGCTCTGGAAGACCATCGCGATGTCGCGGTCCTTCGGCGCCACGTCGTTGACGCGGCGGCCGCCGATCGACAGGGTGCCGTCCGAAATCTCTTCCAGGCCGGCAATCATGCGCAACAGCGTGGACTTGCCGCAGCCCGAGGGACCGACCAGCACCATGAGTTCGCCATCGGCGATCTCGAAACTGGCCCCGTGCACGGCCACCTGGCCGTTGTCGTACACCTTGCGCACGCGGTCGAGTTGGACACTGGCCATCATTGCTCCGGTCGGGCGGCGCCCGTGCTGGTTCGCTGCGTCCCGGCCCTCCCGGGTGCAGGCATGCCTTCACAGGCGATGCGCTCGGCTTCCCGTTCCGTGGGCGGGGAAGGTGCACTATTCTGCCATGTAACCGTTTTCACGGCGCAAGCGGCACCGCCGCGAAGAACCTGGAGTCTTCACCTCACGTGCCGCCGACCCTGCTTTCCCCTCGCCCCTGCACACGTCCCGCCGCGCACGCGCATGCCGGTATCGCGCATACGTATACGCATCGCGCGGACAGGTTCGCCTCCGTCTTCCCACGATGCGGGTGCGCGCTATCATTCGCCGCCCACACAGCGTGGCCCTCCCACGGCAGCACAGGATCGATCAGGCGAATGCAGCGGACCCGTTTTGGAAGCCACCCCGCCTCGAACAGGATGTTGGCCGCATGAGCAGCGCCGATCGTGTCCTTCTCGCCGATATCGGCGGCACCAATGCGCGCTTCGCGCTGGCCGATACGTCCGCGTCAGTGCCGCTCATCGACGACAGCGTGCGTGAATTCGTCGTCGCCGATTTCCCCTCGCTCGCTGACGCCGCCCAGCATTACCTGGACGAGACCGGCGCCACCGCCCAGAACGGCGTGTTTGCGGTCGCCGGACGGGTCGACGGCGATGAAGCACGCATCACCAATCATCCGTGGGTCATCTCGGTGAACCGCACGCGCCAGGCGCTGGGCTTCCAGGGCCTGAGACTGGTCAACGATTTCGCCGCGCAGGCGATGGCGGTGTCGCTGCTCACGCCGCGCGACGTGGTCGCCATCGGGGGCGCGCACTGGGCGCCCGCTCCGCTGTCGGTTCCACGCACGTACGCCGTGATCGGCCCGGGCACGGGCCTGGGCGTCGCCGCGCTGGTGATCCGCGACGGACGCGCCTATCCGCTGGAAACCGAAGGCGGCCACGTCAGCTTCCCGCCCGGTACGCCGGAAGAGATCCGCATCCTCGAAATCCTGTCCGCGCAGTTCGGCCGCGTGTCGAACGAGCGCCTGATCTGCGGTCCCGGCCTGGTCAACCTGTATCGCGCGCTGAGCGAGATCGCGGGCGAAGATCCCGGCGGTCCGCTGGAGCCGAAGGATGTCACCGCGCGCGCGGCCGCGGGCGATCCGCGCTGCGTGCGCACGCTGGACGTCTTCTGCGCCGTGTTCGGCGCGATCGCCGGCGACCTCGTGCTGACGACCGGCGCCTGGGATGGCGTGTTCCTCACCGGTGGCCTGGTGCCGAAACTGCTCACGTCACTGCAGCATTCCGGCTTCCGCCAGCGCTTCGAACACAAGGGCCGCTTCTCGCCCGCGATGGGGCGCGTGCCCACGCTCGCCAACATGCATCCGCGTCCCGGCCTGCTCGGCGCGGCCGCGTATGCGGTCGAACTGTTCGGACCGAAAACGCCCGCGCACGCCTGAGGTTTTGCGCAGATGCGCGCTGCAACGCAGCACGCGCAGCGCGACCTCACGCGGACTGGTCTGCCTTTGGTCGCTTTCGCGCCTGCGGCAAAGGCGGTAGAAAGCAGCATGCCGTCGCCGTCGTTCGTCGCCCTTCCCCTCCACGCGCTGGAGCTGCAGGAAGGCCGCTCCGCACGGCCCTTTTCCGCCATGCCATGCAGAATGCATCCGTCTGCAGCCTAGTCCTACGCCAATGAGCCTGCACCCCCGCATCCAGGAAGTCACCGAACGCATCCGCCAGCGCAGCGCCCCGTTGCGCCGTGCCTACCTCGACGGCATCGACGCCGCCCACCGCGACGGCCCGCAACGCGCGCGCCTGAGCTGCGGCAACCTCGCGCACGCTTTCGCTGCCTGCGGCCCCACCGACAAGGGTCGCCTGCGCGCGGACGTGACGCCGAACCTCGGCATCATCAATGCCTACAACGACATGCTGTCGGCGCACCAGCCGTTCGAGCATTACCCGGAGATGATCCGCCAGGCCGCACGCGACCTCGGCGCCACCGCGCAGGTCGCCGGCGGCGTGCCGGCGATGTGCGATGGCGTGACGCAGGGCCGCCCGGGCATGGAGCTGTCGCTGTTCTCGCGCGACGTGATCGCGCAGGCCACGGCGATCTCGCTGAGCCACGACATGTTCGATGCCGCGCTGTACCTGGGCGTCTGCGACAAGATCGTCCCCGGCCTGCTGATGGGCGCGCTGGCGTTCGGCCACCTGCCGGCGGTGTTCGTGCCGGCCGGCCCGATGTCGCCGGGCATCCCCAACAAGGAGAAGGCCGCGGTACGCGAGCGTTATGCCGCGGGCGAAGCCACGCGCGAGGAACTCCTGGAAGCCGAAGCCGCGAGCTATCACGCGGCGGGCACCTGCACCTTCTACGGCACCGCCAATTCCAACCAGGTGCTGCTGGAGGCGATGGGCCTGCAGTTGCCGGGCACCTCGTTCGTCAATCCCGACCAGCCGCTGCGCGATGTACTGACGCGCGCGGCCGCGGAGCGCGCGCTGGCCATCACCGCGCTGGGCGACGACTACCGACCGATCGGACGCCTGATCGACGAACGCGCCATCGTCAACGCCATGGCCGCACTGATGGCGACCGGCGGTTCCACCAACCACACGATCCACTGGATCGCCGTGGCACGGTCGGCCGGCATCGTGCTGACGTGGGACGACATGGACGTGATCGCACAGACCGTGCCCTTGCTGGCGCGCGTGTATCCGAACGGCGAAGCCGACGTGAACCGGTTCGCCGCGGCGGGCGGCACCCAGTTGGTGTTCCGCGAGTTGCTTGACGCCGGGCTGATGCACGACATCACCACCATCGTGCCGGGAGGCCTGCGCGCCTTCTGCGATGAACCCCGCCTGCAGGACGGCAAGCTGGCCTACGCGCCGGGCATCGCCCAGAGCGCGGACGAAGAGGTGGTGCGCCCGGTCTCGCGGGCGTTCGAGGGACAGGGTGGCCTGCGCCTGCTGCGCGGCAACCTGGGCCGTTCGCTCATCAAGACCTCGGCCGTGAAGGCGGAATACCGCTTCATCGAAGCGCCGGCCGTTGTCGTCGACGATCCGCGTGCGCTCAACAAGCTGCACGCCGCCGGTGTACTGCCGCAGGACTTCGTCGCGGTGGTCCGCTATCAGGGCCCGCGCGCGAACGGCATGCCGGAACTGCATTCGTTGGCGCCGTTGCTCGGCCTGCTGCAGAACCAGGGCCGCCGCGTGGCCCTGGTGACGGACGGCCGGCTGTCCGGTGCTTCCGGCAAGATTCCCGCCGCGATCCACCTGACCCCGGAAGCCGCGCGCGGCGGTCCGCTGGCCAAGCTGCGCGAAGGCGACATCATCCGGCTCGATGCCGAAGCCGGCACGCTGGAAGCGCTGGTCGACGCCGCGGAATGGGCGGCACGCGAGATAGCACCGAACACGTCGCCCGCGGCGCTGGACCTGGGCCGCAACCTCTTCGCGGTCAGCCGTGAMGTGGTCACGCCGGCCGACCGCGGCGCGATGTCGATTTCCTGTGGCCTGCCGTACCACGATGGCACCTGGGAATACGACGCCGAGTACGAACTGGGCGACGCCGCGCACGCCGCGGAGGCACCCCACGAGGCCAAGGATGCGTAACGTCGAATCAGGCTCTTCTTCCGGACATCATTTCCGTGGGAGCGACGTAAGTCGCGAAGCTTCCACCTGACGCCGATCGCGACTCACGTCGCTCCCACAACACGAATCGCCCCACTTGCCCCCATGACCATCGAAGCCCGCCAGCAGAAAGCCGAATCCCTCCTCCGCGCCGCCGGCATCCTGCCGGTCGTCACCGTCCACACCCTGGATGAAGCGCGCAAGGTGTCCGAAGCGCTGTTGCAGGGCGGCCTGCCCGCGATCGAGCTGACGCTGCGCACGCCGGTGGCGATGGACGCGCTGGCGATGTTGAAGAAGGAACTGCCGGACATCGTGATCGGCGCAGGCACGGTACTGACCACCGAGCAGATCAGGCAGTCCATCGATGCCGGTGCCGACTTCCTGGTCACCCCCGGCACGCCGCCGGCGCTGGCCGATGCGCTGGCCGCCGCCGACATCCCGGTGGTGCCTGGTGCCGCGACGCCGACAGAACTGCTGTCGCTGATGGGCCGTGGCTTCCGCGTCTGCAAGCTCTTCCCGGCCACCGCGGTCGGCGGCCTGGCCATGCTGAAGGGTCTGGCCGGACCGCTGTCGGAGCTGAAGATCTGCCCCACCGGCGGCATCACCGAGGACACCGCGGCCGACTACCTGTCGCAGCCGAACGTCGTCTGCATCGGCGGCTCGTGGATGGTGCCGAAGGGCTGGCTGGACAACGGCGAGTGGGACAAGGTCACCGAGAGCTCGGCGAAGGCGGCCGGTATCGTACAGCGGGTTCGGGGCGGCTGAATTTTTCCGTGGGAGCGACGCAAGTCGCGACCGCAGAAGTGAAATGCCGTGAGGCGCGTGCGCCGTCACGCCCTCGCTGCCGGAGACATGGCCCGTGCCCTCATGCTGCGGCATGCGATGCCGTGCGGTCGCGACTGATGCCGCTCCTGCATCGGATCGCGTCATGTCAGCTCCAGCGCCAGGCCTTGCCGTTTCCAGCCGTATGCCAGCAC
>NZ_JBGFFG010000223.1:0-5654 GCF_056175765.1 Pseudoxanthomonas sp. LjRoot204_2
CTGCAGCACCGAGCTCGATGCGGCCATCGTCCAGGCTTCGGCGGACTTCGACTATGGCGCCATCGGCAGGGGCTACCTGGAATCGGTGGACTGGCGTCGCGCGGGGCAGCGATTCGTCACCGACAAGTTGCCGTCCAACTTCCTCAACCTCGGTTTCATCCTCACCGCGTTGCCTGGCGCGAAGATCCTGCACATGTCGCGCGATCCGATGGAAACCTGCTTCTCCAACCTGAGGGAGCCGTTCTCGGCCACCACCTGCCGCTATTCGTACGACCAGGCCGAACTCGCCAACCACTATCGCCACTACTTCAGCCTGATGCAGCACTGGCGCCAGCGCTTCCCGGGGCGCATCCATGACGTGACCTACGCTGCGCTCGCCACCGATCCGGCGGCGGAACTGAAGCGCGTGACCACGTTCCTGGGCACGGGCTTCCAGCCGACGATGCTGGATCCGGCGTCCGCCACTGGCAGCGTCAACACCGCGAGCGCGGTGCAGGTACGGCAGAAGCCGGGCCTGCCCCTGCGGCCCAAGTGGCACGCATACCGCGACTACCTTACGCCGCTGGCGTGGCGCCTCTCGGAACTCGGCCAGCGTTACTGACCCRCTGGTCGCACCAGTATCGCGGCGCCGGCAAGACGCTGCAGCATCTCCGCCACGCGTGCCTCCGCCTGCGACTCCGTGTCATCCGCTGCCGCCTGCGGCAGGGCAGGTAGCCGTCCCTCGCGCAGGGCGGCGGCGGCGGCGGCCACCAGACCGTCTCTGTCCAGCGAACCGTCCATCAACGGGATCAGCAACCGGTCGATATCCCCCATTTCGATGCTGTCGTGCCAGAGATTGGCCACGTGCCTGCGCGGCGGCACGAGCGCGACGACCTGGCGCCTGACCGCCGGATCCACGACCGGACGATCACCTACGCCCGTGGCCTCCACGGCTGCCARACGAACCTGCGCCATGCCGCGCAGGGTCAGGCGCTCGCATAGTTCATCCACGGCCTCGCTCAGGATCTCCGGCGAAACCGCGTCCTTGTCGCCCTGCGTGAGCATCGCGTGGCGGAGCATATCGTCTCGCGTCACCGTGCCCGGCCACGCTCGCGCGAGTGCATCGATCGCCTGCTTGATACCGCTCAGGCTGGCGCCGATGCTCGCCGTATTCGGGAGCGCGACGAACTCCTGGTGCTGTCCGTCCAGGCGGATCGGTCCGTCGGTGGCGGACAGGTTCGCCGCGAAATGCATCCGATGCAGGGTCGCGCGATCCAGCTCCCAGCGGAGGTCTTCGGCGCGTTTCGCGTGCACCAGCAGGGTCTGGCGGAAGACACGGCTCACGGCGAAGTCCAGATACTGTTCGACGCGCACCTGATCGCCACCGAGCGCGCCGTACAGCTGCTGCGAGAGCTCCTGGCTGTAGTTGGACGGCAGCATGGTCGACGGCTGCGCTTCGCCCAGGTAAGCCAGGCCATGGCGACCTGTCCGCTCAACGAATTCATGGAAGTAGCAGGGCCGGTTGTTCGGGGCGAGATACTCGTGCGCCACGTAATCGGTGGGGCCGTTCATGATCGACGGCATGCACTCGTCGACCGCGGCGGCGGTCAGCCCCCCCGGCAGCGCCGTCTGCTTGAGGAAGTTGAGCATGGAGCGGCCGTAGCCCACCTGCTCGTCGACGGTCGGTCGCGCACCGCCATGCATCAGCATCGCATCGCGGACGATCTCCTTGGTCTTCCAGCCCGGATAGGTGTTGTAGCTGACGTAGGCGACGCCGTCCGCCGCAAGACAGCGGGCGATCAGACGCAGGACAGCGTCCTGCACCTCGGCGGGCACCCAGCTGTAGACGCCRTGGSCGATGATGTARTCGAACTCGCCGAGCGAATCCGCATCGAGATCGAGCAGGTCCGCTTCGATGAGGGAGGCATTGCCGATGCCCAGGCGATCGATGGACGCCTTCCCCTCGGCGATCTGGACTCCCGAGATATCCACGCCCACCACCCTCGCTTGCGGATAGCGCAACGCGATGGGGATCAGATTGCCGCCCGACCCGCATCCGAGCTCCAGGACGCGCGCCGTCGATACCTGTCCCGACGGCAACCCGAACAGGCTCGCAACGGCGGCCAGCTGTTCCGGGGCGCTGTACTGGTAGGCGTATGAGCTGTACGGCATGTCGTCGTAACGAGCCCGCGTATCTTGGTTGACGGGATTCATGGCTCTCCGGGATACGTTGGCGTCAGCGCAGCTCGTTGAGGAGCGGCTGCAGATAGGTTTCGTAGGGCGCCCACTTGGGCACGTCGCGCGCGATCACTTTGTCGCGCACCTGCACGGCACTGGCCGTTGCCACACTCTTGCCCTGCGAATTGGGCTGCAGCAGCTTGTCGGTGAACGGGAAGCCGCAGAAGGCCGCCACCTCGCGCATGGTGGCTTCCGTGTTCCGCGTCAGGTCCGTATAGGTGATGTCCAGGATCCGGCCAGGGAACGCCTGGTGCCAGTGCTGCATGAGGTCGCGATACTGGTTGCTGTAGTCCGCCAGCTCCACCTGGTCGTAGGAATACGGCGCGGCGTGGGCAAACAATTCGCGCAGGTTGGAGAAGCAGGTCTCCCGGGGGTCGCGCGACATGTGGATGATCTTCGCGTGCGGCATCGCTTGGCAGATGAAACCCACGTTCATGTGGTTGGGCGGCCACTTATCCGTGATGTGGGTGTGCCCGTTCAGGCGCCAGGCAACGCCTTCCATGTAGTTCCGGCCCAACTCGGTGTAATCGATCCCCGACGCACGCGCCACCGCGACCGGATCCGTAGCGCTGGGAAAATAATGATCGGTCGCATAGCGGACGCGCGCCGCCATGTCGTGGAGTTCGCCTGCGTTGAACACGCCGGGATCACCACCCATCAGCTGCTCCAGCAGCGTCGTGCCGGAGCGGTACATGCCGACGACGAAGATCGGCGTGATGTCCGACGCGTAGCCCGATGCGTCGACCTTCAAGGGCATCTGCTTCAACTGCGCGAACAGGCGACGCGTCGACTCGCGGTCGTACTTGTTCGCCGCGCGGTGGATGCGGTTGGCCGTGTCGAGCGCCTGGAAAGCACCCGCGACATCGCCGATGTCGTCGAGCTCCTTGTGCAGGGCGTAGTAGAGCCTCGTCTTGTCGACCAGGCCAAGGGAAGGCTTCTGCAGCGCGCGCCGGATGCCATCGACATGGTGCGTGTCCGCACTCCACTTGCGCATCCACGCGAGAACCCAGTAGGCGTTCGCGAACCCCGGATCCATGCGCAGGCATTCCATGATGTCCGCTTCAGCATCGTCGAAACGGCCCAGGAACAACTCCATCGTCGCTCGCGCCAGGCGAAGCGACGGCATCTGCGGCTGCAGCTGCATGGCACGGGTGACGAACTCAATCGCCTGCGCCTGGTCGCCCAGCCAGCTGAGCTGTGCGGACACCAGATGCAGCGTCTTGGGGTCGGCCATGCTGCGGAGGAACGGCGAGGCATCGATGTAGCGGCGCATGGCGGCCGACTCTTCGAAATGCCTCAGGCAAAGCAGGACGCTGGGCACCAGCGCCGGGTTGCCTACCGCGGAAGACAGCGCGCGTATCGCGTACTCACGTCCCTTCCGGTAGTTGTCGTTCGCCCGCGCCTCGAAACTGGACAGGTGCAGCAATGCTTCCGCGTTGTCGCCTGCGTCCAGGACCTTGCGGTAGTGCACGGTGGCGCCGGCCATGTCCTTCGCTGCGACCGCACGCCGCGCATGCGACAGCGCTTCCTCGATTTGCGGCATACCCACGTGTGTCTTGCCCTGCTCAATTCGTCACACATTCTACACGCAAAAAAAAGGGGCCCCTTGCGGGGCCCCTCCAAGACTTACTGCAAGCTGTGGATTACCAGCTCTGGGTGTAGCGGAAGTAGATCTCGCGACCGATACCGTAGTACAGGGCGCTCTGGTAGTACGGCGGGGTGAAGCCCAGCTGGTCCAGACGCGGCTTCTTGTCGGTCACGTTGATCGCACCGATGGTGAAGCGGCCGTTCCAGGGCGTCTTGTAGCTCGCCGCCAGGTCGTGGGTGATGTACGGCTTGTTGTCGCCGCAGTTCGAGACCAGGTAACCGAAGTCGACCACGTCCTGGCAGGTGTAGCCCAGGTCGTTGACCAGGTAGTCCTCGGTATACGACACGGTCTGGTCCATCGCGTTGATGGTCCACGCCAGCGAGAAGTCGCCCTTCTCCCACTCGTTCACCAGGTTCGCACGCCACTGCGGGTTATCGGTGGTGTTGACTTGGTCCGTCGTGTCCGAGTTCGGGCCACCGGTTTCGAACTTGTTGATCCAGCTCAGGCTGAGATTGTTGCGCAGCGAACCGAAGCTGCCCAGGTCGAAGCGGGTGGTCGCGTTGAAGTCGAAACCGTCGGTCTTGATGAAACCTTCGTTGGCGTAGCCAGCGCGGACCTGCAGCAGGGCACCGTTGGCCGGGTCACGAACGCTGTACAGGCTCGACGGCAGGTAGGTGCCGTTGCGTTCGCGGTTGATGACCGTCTGTGCCGAGAAGAACCGGATCGAATTGGTCAACTCGATGTTGTAGTAATCCAGCTTCATGCTGGCCCAGTCAGTCGGGTCCCACACYACGCCGGCGCTCCACTGCTTGGAGTCTTCCGCCTGCAGGTCGGGGGTGGCGACGCGCAGACCGTCGATCTGCAGGGTCGATCCCGGCGGCTGGCCGTAGGCGATCGCGGTGGGCGCGTCGACGACGCTGTCGGCCGAGAACGCATCCTTGGAGTTCAGGATGGTCAGCGGCGGCGCACGGAAACCTTCACCGTAGCTGGCGCGCAGGGTCAGGCTGTCGATGGGGTGGTAGCGGAACGAGATCTTCGGCACGAACGAGGTGCCGAAGTCGGAGTACGTGTCGTAACGCGCCGCCAGGTCGACCTCGAAGCTGCTGGTGAACGGCATCAGCCACTCGAAGTAGGCCGACGAGAAGTTGCGGCTGCCCGAGCTCGAGTTGCCCGACGAACCACCGATGTTGCCGGCTTCGGACTGCGCGTCGTACAGATCGGCGAATTCCTGCTTGTGGTGCTCGGCACCGACGACCAGGCCCGAGGTACCGCCCGACAGTTCGAACAGGTCGAACGTGGCGCTGCCGTAGACTTCTTCTTCCTTGAAGATGCCATCGCGGCCGATGGTGGCGCGAACGGCATTCAGCACTTCCGGATCGTTTGCGAGCGGATCGAAGATGCTGTACTCGCCGCTCTGGATCAGCGCGGTCGCGATCGGGATGTTGACGTAGTTGCGACCCAGCGAGATGTACTTCGATTCGGCGCGACGCAGGCCGAAGTCCACCGCCACCGTGTCGCTGACCTGCCAGTTGAAGCCCAGGTTGGTGTCGTAGGTGTTGGTGTCGTCGAAGTTGTCGCGCGGACCGACGGCGGCGAAGCGGTGCTTCAGCACGACGTCCTGGGCGGTGGTGTTGTTCGGGGTGCCGACCGGGATGAAGATGCCGGAATCCGCGAGCGTCGGCGCGAAGCGGCCGAAGCTGCTGACGCGGGTGACGCTGGAGTTCAGGTAGACGGTCCAGTCATCGTTGATCTGGTAGTCGCCACGCAGGAACAGGCCCTTCTGTTCCAGCGACGCGGTGTCCGCCGCGACCAGGTTGTAGTCGTAACGGCAAACCGCGCCGTCCTGCCA
>NZ_JBGFFG010000224.1:0-5646 GCF_056175765.1 Pseudoxanthomonas sp. LjRoot204_2
CCTCAGCATCGTCCTGATCGGCGGCGGCGCCGGTGCGCGCCCCACGGGCGCCACCGTGCGATTCCAGCGCAGCCTGTACGACAAGGGGCGTGGCCAGGCACAGCCACTGGACAGCCGGATCGCGACCCTCGAATTCACCTACAACCCGGACCTGCGGCTGAGTGAGGAGGACCGGTTGCTGAATCCGMTCGGATTCCGCGTCACCAACTATCGCGTGGACGATGACTTCGCGGCGGCGACCGTGCCGGAGCGCGAGTTCCCCATGCCGCCGGCCGCCGCGCCCGTGTCGGCTGAGGCGACGCCGCAGGTCGCAGAGCCTGYCGCGGCCGGCATGCCGCCCGCGCCCCCCAGTGAGAACGATGTGTCGACGACCCCGCAGCCCGCGGAGCAGTCGGAACCCGAGACGCGACCCGGAGTGCCCCAACGATGAGGTTGAAGTACGCCCTGCGGCGCCTGGCCGCCATTGGCCTTCTGCTCATGACGCTGCCTGCGGTGGCGCAGGTGATCGAGGAGTACACGTACTCGCCGGACAAGGTGTACCCGGTGCGCACCGGCCTGGGCATCACCACGCAGATCGAACTGTCGCCGCACGAGGAAATCCTGGATTTCAGCACCGGGTTCAGCGGCGGATGGGATATCAGCCGCCGCGGCAACGTGTTCTACCTGAAGCCGAAGAACGTCGACGTGGACACCAACCTGCTGGTGCGCACGGCAGCGCATTCGTACATCTTCGAACTGAGGGTCGTGGCGACGGACTGGCGCGTGCTGGACCAGGCCCGCGCGGCAGGCGTGCAGTACCGCATCAAGTTCGCCTATCCGGGCGACACAAGTTTCGCCGGCACGGCCAACAAGCCGCAGGAAGTGGCGTCGGAACTCAACACCGCCGTGGAGCCGGGGCGCGCGTACCACTTCAACTACGAGTACGCCCAGCGCAAGCGCGGCCCCACCTGGCTGGTGCCCACGACCGTATACGACGATCGCCGCTTCACCTATATCCGGATGGGCGACCGCACGCGCTTCCCGAGCGGCAACTTCCCGGTCGTGTTCGCGCGCGACAGCGAGGACGGCGATGAATTCGTCGTCAACTCGACCGTGCAGGACGACACCATCGTCGTCCACGGCACGTATCCCTACTTGGTCATCCGCCACGGCGACAACGTGGTCGGCCTGCGCAGGAGCCCGGAGCAATGAACCAGACGCCGCACGATCAGCCGGACACGGGCCCCGAACGGGCAGCGCCGCAGAGCCCCTACCAGACATCGCGTCCCGCGCCGGAGCCGGACCTCGACGCGAATGCGCCATACCTGCGCTCTGCGGATGTACAGCGGCTCAATCGCAAGGCGCTGCTGTTCCTGGCGGGCATCGTCGTGCTCATGCTGCTCGTCGTCTTCTGGATATTCAGTGGCGGACTGTCGTCGAAAGACGACCAGGACCAGGCGCCCGCCAAGGGGGAGCAGGTCGTGATTCCCGCGGCTCCGCGCGATCTGCCCGACCTGCCGCCCGAGGCGCCGCCCGTGCCCATGGAGCCGGATCTGCCGCCCTTGCCGGTGGTCGACGACACGGATCGCTCGACGGCGTCGATGATGGCGATGCCTTCGGGATTGCCTGATCGACAGCAGCCCTCGCTGCGCGAACGCCGCATGCTCGACATGGCCAGTACGTTCGGGGAAGGGCAGCCGGGGCAGGCACCACAGGATCCCGGCATGGCCGACTATGCCGCATTGCTGGCCGGGCAAGCCGGGCAGGGGCCTGCCGCGCCTCGCGAGGCACCGGATGGCATGACCAGCGCGAAGCCGCTGTACAACCCCAATACCCTGCTGTTGCGCGGCACCTACATCCGCTGCGTGCTCGAATCCCGCGTGATCACCGATGTGCCGGGTTATACCTCCTGCGTGGTGACCGAACCGGTGTACTCGGTCAACGGCAAGCGCCTGTTGCTACCGCGCGGCTCGAAGGTGATGGGCAGCTACAACTCGGAGGCCATCATCGGTGAGCGCGCCGCCATCGTCTGGGACCGGATCACCACACCGACCGGCATGGACGTGAACATGCGCAGTCCGGGTACCGACATGCTCGGCGCGGCCGGCAACCCGGGACACTATTCGGCGCATTGGGCACAGCGCATCTCGTCCGCCCTGCTCATCAGCATGCTGAGCGATGCCTTCAAGTACGCGGGCGCGAAGAATGGTCCGCAGGAGACCTCCATCATCAATGGCGCCGTCGTCCAGAACCCCTACGAAAGCAACACCGCCAGGACGATGGAGCGCCTGGCCAACATGGCGCTGGACCGGAACATGGCGCGCCCACCGACGGTGACGATCAACCAGGGCACGATCGTCAATGTGTACGTGGCGCGTGACGTCGACTTCTCCGCGGTGATGCGCTGACGGGCGTTCATTCATGGATACGCAGAACGAGCCCCTTGCCCGCATCTCCAACGAGTTCCTGGACTACCAGTACCAGGTGCTCGGGATCGGCGATCACATGCAGTCCTCGGACGTCACCGAGATCTGCATCAACCGCCCCGGTGAGCTCTATCTCGAAACGGCACGGGCGGGGTGGCTCAAGGCCGACGTGCCGACGCTCACCTTCGAGCGCGCCCGGCAGTTCTGCACCTCGGTCGTCAACGAAAGCAACACCGGCCAGCGCATCACCGACATCGATCCGATGGTGTCGCTGACCTTTCCGACCGGCCAGCGCGCGCAGTTCGTGATTCCGCCGGCCTGCGACGCCGGCAAGGTATCGATCACCATCCGCCTGCCGGCGAAGTTCAGCAAGTCGTTGGAGCAGTACGAGCAGGACGGCTTCTTTGACGACATCCTCGAGCAGCAGCAGGTGCTCGGCGACCACGACCAGGAACTGCTGGAGCTCCGTCGCAGCCGCAACTATGCGGAGTTCTTCCGGAAGGCCGTGCACTACCACAAGAACATCGTGGTGGCCGGCGCGACCGGCAGCGGCAAGACGACGTTCATGAAGTCGCTGGTCAACCACATCCCCGACCAGGAGCGCCTAGTGACGATCGAGGACGCCCGCGAACTGTTCATCCGCCAGCCCAACGTCGTGCACCTGCTGTATTCGAAAGGTGGACAGAGCGCCAGCAACATCACCGCCAAGAACTGCATGGAAGCCTGTCTGCGCATGAAGCCGGACCGCATCATCCTGGCGGAGCTGCGCGGCGACGAGTCGTTCTACTTCATCCGCAATTGCGCATCCGGTCATCCGGGTTCCATCACCAGTTGCCACGCGGGCAGCACGGCGCAGACCTGGGACCAGCTCGCCCTGATGGTCAAGGCGTCTGCCGAAGGCGCGGGCCTCGAGTTCGAAGTCATCAAGCGCCTGCTGAAGATGACCATCGACATCGTCGTGCACATCAAGGCGCACGCCGGACGCCGCTACATCACCGGCATCGACTTCGATCCCGCCCGTGCCTTGGCCGCCTGAAGGACGCACATGAACGCCACGTACCCATCGACGACAGGGCAGGGATCCGGCAGGCGGGGCAGCCTCGGCATGCCGGGTGGCCAAGAAGGGAGGGTCTGCTGATGCTGCCTGGCATGGAGCTGATGGGCTGTACCGGACTGGCGGTTCCGCCGACGGTGATGGAGCACGTCGTGAAGGTCGAGTCCTCGTTCAATCCTTACGCGATCGGTGTGGTGGGGGGACGACTGGCCCGGCAACCCCGCAATCTGGCGGAGGCGCTGTCGACGGCCCGCATGCTGGAGGACCGTGGCTACAACTTTTCGCTTGGACTGGCGCAGGTCAATCGCTACAACCTCACGCGGCAGGGACTCGACAGCTACGAGAAGGCGTTCGATGTCTGCCCGAACCTGCAGGCAGGCTCGCGCATCCTCGCCGAGTGCTACTCGCGCTCCGGCAACGATTGGGGCAAGGCCTTCAGCTGCTACTACTCCGGCAACTTCACGACCGGCTATCGGCACGGGTACGTGCAGAAGGTATTCGCTTCCTGGCAGCGGCAGGCAGCCAGCGGCAACGCGCAGGCCATACCGGTGATCGATCGCAGGACGGTCGCCCAGGCATCGCGGACGACGCGACGCACGGCATATGAGCAGGCCTCACGCGCGGCCACGGGCGGTCGGGCGTCGTCACGCGTCGCACGCCGTGTCGAGGAAGCGAGGTCCCAGCGGGTGGATGCGCTGCGTACCGCCGCCGTCGCAGCGGATGCTCCGCGGCGCACGACGGCACTGCCGGCCGCACCCGTCATAGCGCCGGCCATCGCGCAGGCATCGGCCGATGCGCCCGTCACGGTGCAGGCCTATCACCAGAACACCACCACGGCGCCGCAAGCGCCGCAGGTCGTGCAGACATCCGGGAGGGATGACGCTTTCGTCTTCTAGCAGTACCCGCCAGGGATGGCTCGTCGGCACGCGAAAGTGCCACCTACCGTTGCAACCACCATTTGGGGTCCATCATGAACAACACGCACTCTATCCAGGCAAAGCAGGCTTCCAGCGCCATCATCATGCTGATCATCGCCGCCACCGCGCTGGCATTTCCGGAGCTGGCGCTCGCCCAGGACGCCACCGGCGCGCAGGGGCGGGTCACCAGCTTCTTCACCAACATCAATTCCCTGCTGAACGTGGCGTCGATCGCCATCGTGACCATCGCCGTGATCTTCGCGGGCTACCAGATCGCGTTCAACCACAAGCGGGTCGGCGACGTGGCGCCCGTGCTGATCGGTGGCTTCCTGATCGGTGCGGCCGCGCAGATCGCGAAGATGCTGCTGCCTTCCGACGTGACGTCGACCGCGATGGTCGTCGGACAGATGCTGACGCAGTATGCATAGGAACGTGCTGTTCAGGGGCTGCACCCGCCCACCCATGTTCATGGGGGTTCCGTATGTGCCCTTCACGATCGGGGCGGGCAGCTGCCTGCTGCTCACGTTCTACTTCAACATGTTCTTCCTGGCCCTGCTGCCGGTCGTGATCTTCATCATGCGGCAGATGGCGCGCCGCGACGAAATGATCTTCCGGCTGCTCGGCCTGCGGTGGCAGTTCCGGACCAAGGTCCGGAACCTCCGCCACCACGAGGGCATGTGGGTGTTCACGCCCAACAGCTATCGCAAGCGCTTCGACGWCTCGATCCCGGATTGACCCATGCTCGCGCCCGACCTGTCCATCGCCGAATTCATCCCGCTGTCCGCCCACGTGTCCCCGCAGGTGGTCAAGACGACGGGGGGCGACTTCCTGCTGACGTGGCGGCTGGAAGGGCTGCCGTTCGTCGGGCGCGAGGAATGGGAGCTGGAGCACAGGCACAACACGTTCAACCGCATGCTGCAGACGTTGCGGGCGCCCGATTTCGTGAACGTCGCATTCTGGGTGCACGACCTGCGCCGGCGTGGTGGCATACGCTCCGGCGCGCGCTTCGGCCAAGCGTTCAACCAGGCGCTGTCGGACGGCTACTTCGATGCGCTGTCCGCGCAGAAGATCATGCAGAACGAGCTTTACCTCACGATGATCTACCGCCCCATCGTGATGGGGAAGAAGTTCGTCGAGAAGTCCGCCAACGTGCCGCGCCTCCAGGCCGAGCAGGAGCAGGCGGTGGACAAGATCATGGAGCTGGCGGGCAACGTCGAGGCCGTGCTCAAGGACTACGCACCGACCCGGCTGGGCATGTACGAATCCGATG
>NZ_JBGFFG010000225.1:0-5636 GCF_056175765.1 Pseudoxanthomonas sp. LjRoot204_2
GAAGACGGCACCCAGTGTATGCGCAGGCGGCCCCGGACCGAATGGACGGAACGGGCCGCCCGGGGCGGGGCGCTATAATCCGCGCCCCGTACACGCCGCCGCCGTACTCCCCATGTCCCTGCAGAACCCCAAGGTGGGCTTCGTCAGCCTCGGCTGCCCGAAAGCCCTGGTCGATTCCGAACGCATCCTCACCCAGCTCCGCGTGGAGGGATACGACATCGTGCCGACCTACGACGCGGCGGACGTGGTGGTGGTGAACACCTGCGGGTTCATCGATTCCGCCGTGGCCGAATCGCTCGACGCCATCGGCGAAGCGATGAACGAGAACGGCAAGGTCATCGTGACCGGCTGCCTGGGCAAACGCCCGGAGCAGATCCGCGAGCAGTACCCGGATGTGCTGTCGATCAGCGGTCCGCAGGACTACCAGAGCGTGATGGAAGCGTTGCACGCGGCGCTGCCGCCGAAGCACGATCCCTTCGTCGACCTGGTGCCAGACTACGGCGTCAAGCTGACGCCGCGGCATTACGCGTACCTGAAGATTTCCGAGGGCTGCAACCACCGCTGCAGCTTCTGCATCATCCCGTCGATGCGCGGCGACCTGGTGTCGCGCCCGGTCGATGACGTGCTGCGCGAGGCCGAGCGCCTGGTGCGCGGCGGCGTGAAGGAACTGCTGGTGGTGTCGCAGGACACGTCGGCCTACGGCGTGGACGTGAAGTACGCCGAACGCGAATGGCGCGGCAAGGTGTACCAGACGCGGATGAAGGCGTTGTGCGAGGGCCTGGGCGAACTCGATGCCTGGGTGCGCATGCATTACGTCTACCCGTATCCRCACGTCGACGACGTGATTCCGTTGATGGCCGAAGGCAAGGTGCTGCCTTACCTGGATATTCCTTTCCAGCACGCCAGTCCGCGCATCCTCAAGCTGATGAAGCGTCCCGGCGCCGTCGACAAGACGCTGGATCGCGTGAAGCGCTGGCGTTCGATCAGCCCCGACATCACCCTGCGCTCGACCTTCATCGTCGGCTTCCCCGGCGAAACCGACCAGGAATTCGAGGAGCTGTTGCAGTTCCTCGATGAAGCGCAACTCGACCGCGTGGGTGCGTTCGCCTACTCGCCGGTCGAAGGCGCGGCGGCCAACCTGTTGCCGGATCCGGTGCCGGAAGAAGTGAAGCAGGAGCGCCTGGCGCGTTTCATGGAGAAGCAGGCAGAGATCTCCGCCGCGCGCCTCGAAGCGAAGATCGGCACGGTGCAGCAGTGCCTGGTGGACCTGATCGAAGACGATATCGCCGTCGCGCGCTCGAAGGCCGATGCGCCGGAGATCGATGGCCTGGTGCATATCCAGAATGGCGGCGAACTGGGGCTGCGCGTCGGCCAGTTCGTCGACGTGGAAATCACCGAGAGCGACGAGCACGACCTGATTGGCGATGCCATCGTCGGAACGGCGGGCCGGCCGCTCGACGTCAAGGTGCTGTGACCGCGCCGGCGACGGACACTCATGCTGGCAACGGCCGGCGTCGCTTCGTCGCCCCCTTGCGTGGACAGGTGGATGCCGCATGTTTCCGGCATCCCCTGTTCGGCGGGTATGGCGAGCACCGGGACCTGCTGACGGCCCCGCACTGGCCCGACATCGAAACCCTCAATGCGCGGATGCCGCTCTCCGGGCCCCGTTTCGCGAGACAGGATGCCGGCCTGCTTGCCGACGGGCTGCATTACGAAGCACGGTCCGCGCAGGGGTGCATCGCCACGCGCGCGGAGAACTGGCATGACCTGTTCAACGCGATGGTCTGGCTGCGTCATCCGGCGCTCAAGCACGCGCTCAACCAGCAGCAGTGCCGGCACATGGCGCACATGGGCTCGCGCGAGCGCAGTCCCGCGCAGCAGGCGCTGACCCAGTTCGATGAAAGCGGCGTCATCGTGCAGGTGCGCGATGCGGCACTGCTGGATCTGTGGGATCGGCACGACTGGGCGGCACTGTTCCATGCGAACGCTGCATGCTGGCACGACGGCGGTATCACCGTCGCTGCGGTGGTGGGGCATGCGCTGATGGAGCAGGTGCTGGTGCCCGGGCGCTTGCTGGTCGGCAAGTGTCTTGTCGTATTCGGAGATCAGATCGATGTGATCGCGCGCGTGGTCGAATCGATCTTAGCGGGTGCGATCCTCACTGCGCCAAGCGAACTGCGTCCGCTGCCACTGGCCGGCATTCCCGGATGGCACGCAGGACAGGATGCCGCGTTCTACGGGCAGGAGGACTACTTCCGTCCGTTGCGGGAGGGCCGCGTTTACCCGCGACCGTTGTGAGGATCAGCTCGCGTAGCTGACATCCACCAGCACGAAGTGGGTGATCCCGCCGGGGAGTTCGACCGAGAATTCGTCGTCGATGCGCTTCTTCAACAACGCACGCGCGAGCGGCGAATCGATGCTGATCCAGCCGCGCGTCGCCTCGGTCTCGTCGGGGCCGACGATGCGGTAACGCGAGGTTTCGCCGCTGGCGACATTCTCCAGCTCGATGGTGGCGCCGAAGAACACGGCGTCGGGATCGCTGGGCGCGGTGTCGACCACGCGCAGCACTTCCAGCCGCTTGCTCAGGTAGCGCACGCGCCGGTCGATCTCGCCGAGCTGCTTCTTGCGGTAGGTGTACTCCGCGTTCTCGGAGCGGTCGCCCTCCGCGGCGGCGGCGGCCAGGGCCTTCACCACCTCGGGGCGGCGAACGCGCCACAGATCGTCCAACTCCGCCTTGAGACGATCATGGCCTTCGCGGGTGATCAGGGCGGTGCTCTTCTCGCCCGGTGGGCGCCAGCGCGACACGTCAGCTTTCTCCGGCGGCTTCCGCGCGCCGCAACGTGCGCCCGCGCGGATCCTCGACCGGCTCGATGCAGCTGCCCGCGGTCAACACCAGCAGATCGTCGTCATGGATGGCGAACTCCTGCGCAGGTCCACCGTCTTCCGGCGCGAGCTGCACGCAGGTGCCGTTCCAGGTCACCGACCAGCGGCCGGCGCGCATGGGTGCCGCCTGCAAGTCGTCCTGGCAGTGCGCTTCCAGCGCGTATCGGCCGTCAGCCCCCAGGTCGAGCAATACGTCCTGCGATGCGCAGGTTTCCGCCGGCAGGCTGCCGAAGAACGTGCCGGCGAACGTCGACGGCGCCGGACTGGCGGCGGAAGCCGCCAGCGACAACGCGCAGGCCAACGGTACGAAACTCCACTTCATGCGCGTGATCAGCGACGTCCGCCAAAGATGCTGCCCAGGATGCCACGCACGATCTGGTTGCCCAGCTTGGTGCCGACCGTGCGCGTGGTCTGCTTGGCCATCGTCTCGATCATGCCCTGGCGGCGCTTGGTGCCGAACACCGCGTCCTTCACGGCCTGGCCGAAGCCGCCGGCGTCGGGATCGTCCTGCTCGGTCTTCGCCGGCGGCGCCTGGGCGGCCTGCGTGGCGGTCTCGCCGCGCTTGGCAAGCATTTCCGCGGCGGACTCGCGATCGACGCGGGTATCGTACTTGCCGCCGACGGGGCTGCCGTTGCGTACCTGCTGGCGTTCGCCTTCGTTGATCGCGCCCATCCGGCAGCGCGGCGGCGACACCATCGTCTGCTGCACGGGCGAGGGGATGCCCTTGTCCTGAAGCGTCGACACCAGCGCTTCGCCGGTGCCGAGCTTGGAGATCGCCTGGGCCACGTCGAGCTTGGGATTCGGCACGAAGGTCTCGGCGGCGGTCTTCACCGCCTTCTGGTCGCGCGGGGTGAACGCGCGCAGCGCATGCTGCACGCGGTTGCCCAGCTGGCCGAGGATGTTGTCCGGCACGTCGTCGGGAAACTGCGAGCAGAAGTAGACGCCCACGCCCTTGGAACGGATCAGGCGCACGACCTGCTCGATGCGCTGCTGTAGGGCCGGGGGGGCATCGTCGAACAGCAGGTGGGCTTCGTCGAACACGAAGACCAGCTTGGGCTTGTCCAGGTCTCCCACTTCCGGCAGCGTCTCGAACAGTTCCGACAGCAGCCACAGCAGGAAGCTGGAATACAGGCGCGGCTTCAGGATGAGCTGGTCGGCGGCGAGGATGCCGATCACCCCACGCCCGTCGGTATTCGTGCGCATCAGGTCGGCCAGTTCCAGCGCCGGCTCGCCGAAGAACACCTCGCCGCCTTCCTGTTCCAACCGCAGCAGCGCGCGCTGGATGGCGCCGACCGACTGCGTGCTTACAAGGCCGTAACTGGTGGAAATGTCCTTGCGCTCGGCGGCGACCAGGCCCAGCAGGGCGCGCAGGTCTTCCAGGTCCAGCAGCAACAGCCCGCGGTCGTCGGCGAGCTTGAACACGATGTCGAGCACGCCGCTTTGGGTGTCGTTGAGTTCCAGGATGCGCGAGAGCAGGGTGGGGCCCATCTCGCTGACGGTCGTGCGGACCGGATGGCCCAGCTTGCCGTAGAGATCCCAGAAGATCACCGGATTCGCGCCCGGTGCGTAGTCGGCGATGCCGATGTCCCTGGCCCGCTGCATGACGCGCTCGCTGCCATCGCCGGCGGTGGCGAGTCCGGCCACGTCGCCCTTCACGTCGGCCATGAACACGGGCACGCCCATGCGCGAGAAGCCTTCGGCCAGGGTCATCAGCGTGACCGTCTTGCCGGTACCGGTGGCGCCGGCCACCAGGCCATGGCGGTTGCCGAACTTCGGCTGCAGCGTGACCGGGATGTCGTCCGTGATGCCCTTGCCCAGCAGGATCGGATCCATGTGCAACCTCGCGTGGTGATGGCGCGATTCTAGCGGCTGGAAACCGCCTCCGGGATAAAGCGCTGAGACGCGTGACCTTGCCCCGGTCGCGCAGCCGGGGCTACCCTCCCGGCTCACACTCTGGATGCACACCTGATGTCGCTTGCGGTTCCTGCCTGTCTGCGCCTGTGGCYCGTTGCGGTCGCTCTTTCCCTCCTGCTGGTCTCCCCGCCTTCGCTGGCGCAACGCGTGTCCGCGAAGGATCGCGCCGCCGCGCAAGCGCTGGAACAGCGCATGGCCGCCGCCGAGAAGCGTTACCGCGACGGTCTGGTGCTGGTGGCCAACAGTGATCCGCGCGGCGCTACCGAGAGCGACGCCGCACTCGAGGACATGGAGGACGTGCTGGCGGCCTGCGTTCAGCAGCGCGGCTGTCAGGTGCCCACGCTGCTGGCGACCTACAAGCGGCTGCTGAAGGGCAACGCCGATGCGCAGGGAGAGGGCCCGGGAGACGAGGGCGAGACCCTCGACGCACTCGACGACGGCACCGACCACGCGGTGCCGGCCAGCGCCGCCATCCCCGAAACCGCACGCACCGCGGCGCTGCTGAACGACCAGCGCCATGCGTTCGACCGCATGGTCGAGTACAACCCGGCCATCCAGGCAGGCATCCGCCGCTGGCTGACCGACATGCGCCCGGCGCTGATCGACAGCTACGAGAATTATCAGAACATGCGCGCCGAGCTGTATCCCGCCTGGGAGCGCAGCGGCCTGCCGGAAGCGCTTCTGTTCGGCATCATGGCGAAGGAATCCAACGGGCGCGTGCATTCGACCTCGCGCGCGGGTGCGGCAGGGCCCATGCAGTTCATGTTCCACACTGGCGCCCGTTTCGGTCTGGGACGCGATGCGAGTGGCTTCGACACGCGCTACGACCCGTACGCCTC
>NZ_JBGFFG010000226.1:0-5588 GCF_056175765.1 Pseudoxanthomonas sp. LjRoot204_2
TGGATCAGCGCGAAACCTTCGCCGAGGTCGTCGGCATGCCGCTTGATTTCGTCCAGCGTGATGGTGCGCTTCAACGCACGATCGAACTTCACGTCCACCAACGACCAGCGCGGTTCCTCGCGCGTGCTCTTGGGGTCGTAGTAGTCGGACGTGGGATCGAACTGGGTGTCGTCCGGATACGCCGTCGTCGCGATGGTCGCCGTGCCGACGATGCCCGGTTCCTTGCAGTTGGAGTGGTAGAACAGCACCCCGTCGCCGACTTTCATTGCGCGCATGAAGTTGCGCGCCTGGTAGTTGCGCACGCCGTTCCACGGCTCGATGCCGACCTTCTTCAGGTCGTCGATGGAGAACGTGTCCGGCTCGGACTTCATCAGCCAATAGTGCTTGCGGGAGGTCATGGCGAAGGGTCCGGCAGGGGAGAGGGGAACAGCGTGTCGCGTTCGGTGCAGACGGCGTCCAGCGGCACGTCCCAGGGCTGCGCGCCCAGCGTGTCGATCCGCTGCGCCTCGAAGCCGACGCCGACCAGCCAGGGCGGCGCAGGGCGTTCCAGGCGCGGCGCCAGCGTGCGGTCGTACCAGCCGCCGCCCATGCCCAGGCGATGCCCCGCCTTGTCGAAACCGACCAGCGGCACGACGATCAGCGACATGTCCGTCGCGGGCAAGCCCGAGCGCGGATCGACGTCCGGCTCCGGAATGCCATAACGGTTGGTCACCAGGGCATCGCCCGGTCGCCAGGGCGCGAAACGCAGTGTCGCATCGTCCGACAGCATGGGCAGGCAGTAGACCAGCCCCTTCGGCAGCCGCATCTGCCAGCTGTGCAGCCCGATTTCGCCATCCATCGCCCAGTAACCGGCGACATAGCCGGTCGTCGGGAAGAACGGCAACGCGAACAGGCGCGCGGCGAGCGCATCCGCACCGGCGATGCGCTCGGCAGCGGGCAGGGCGCGACGTCGCGCACGCAGGTCGCGTCGCAGCGCATCGCGCTCGACGGTCATGGCAAGGAAGGGGGCGGTACAGGCATGCGCGAATTTTACGACATGCGCACCAGCGTTGCCGGTGGGACCGCGGGAGCGGCCTCAGTCACGGCCCTGTGCGTCGGATCCCTCGTGCAGTCGGCTTCGTTTCGAAGTCATCCCGCTCAAGGGCGGGTGCAACAGGACCGGCCGGGTCGCGGCTGATGCCGCTGCCGCGGGRAAAATACGTCCTCCGCCATGCACGATGTTCGCGAAACGACCTTGAACCCGGGGTTCAAGTGGGAAGGTTGGGCAACCATCGGGCTTTCCGCTGCGAGGCAGACTTGCACTCCCKGTAACCGTCACCCCCCCGTGGTCGTCATTAAGGGACAAGGCGAATGTTTGCGCTCACTGTCGAGTACAGCAGAGGACGCGAGGCCAGTATAGCGAGCGAAGATTTTTTGCCTAGCCCGTTCGTCGGCGGATTCAGTCCGCAGTCGGCGACGTCGCAGTGCTGTTACGACGTGCCCAGCGCGCTGTCCAGCTTGCGGTGCAGATCCTGCAGCGTGCGCTCGACGTCACGGTTGCGCGCATGCTGCTCGTCGCGCAACTGCTGCAATTCGTGTGCCAGATTGAGCGCCGCCAGCACGGCGATGCGGTCTACCGCCGCCATGCGATTGCTGCCGCGTACTTCGCGCATGCGGCTGTCGAGCAGCTTGGCGGCTGCCATCAGGCTGGAACGTTCGTCCGGGGCCACGCCCACGGTGTATTCGCGATCCAGCAGATGCACGCTGACCGGTTCGTTGGCGCTCACGTGTGCTGCTCCAGGGACTTGAGGCGGCTGATCATCGCTTCGACGCGCGACCGCGCCTGCTCGTTCTTGGCCAGCAACTGCGAGCGCTCGCCGACCAGTTGCTCCTGTTGCTGGCGCAGGCTGCGGTTTTCGTCCGCCAGGCGCTGGCACCGGTCGGCCACGTCCTGGATGCGCGTACTGAGCGCGCGGAGCTGGTCGAGGAGGTCGGCGGTGTCCATGCCGGTCACGATAGGCGTGCGCTTGCCGGGCGGTCAAGCGGCCGAACGCCGGATGTCCGCAGGAGCGGGCCATGCCTCCGTTGCTCTTGCGTGGTCCGATCGAAAAGCATCGCGGGCATGGCCCACTCCCGCAGGGTTTCCCGCCAGGGTCGCCGGGGTCAGGAGGCCACGCGCATGCCCGACCCGGGGTAGTAGTCCCGGATGAAGCGCAGGCACTGGTCCGCGACCAGCGCCTGCGAGACCCAGTGGCCCTGCACTTCGTCGCAGCCGTGGTTGCGCAGGAACTCGTACTGGTCCCACGTCTCCACGCCCTCGGCGACGACTTTCAGCGCCAGCGACTGTCCCATCGTGATGATGGTGCTGGTGATGGCCTCGTCATCGGTGTCGTGGGTGAGGTCGCTGATGAATTCGCGGTCGATCTTCAGCGTGGTCAACGGCAGGCGCTTCAGGTACGCCAGCGATGAATAGCCGGTGCCGAAGTCGTCGATCGCCAGCGATATGCCGAGGCGCCGGCAGGCGCGCAGCGTGTCGGCGTTCTGCTCCGGGCTGGCCATCACCACGCTCTCGGTCAGTTCCAGCTCCAAGCGGTTGGCGGGGACGCCGGTTTCCTGCAGCGTGCGCGCGACCACCGTCTGCAGGTCGCCGCGCTGCAACTGGGTGGCGGACACATTCACCGCCACACTGAGTTCTTCCAGGCCGGCGTCGTGCCAGTCGCGCAGGGTCAGGCAGGCGTGGCGCAGTGCCCAGGCGCCGAGTTCGAGGATCATCCCCGACTCTTCCGCCAGCGGGATGAACTGGCCCGGCGACACGGTGCCGAATTCCTTGCTCTCCCACCGCAGCAGGGCCTCGACGCCGGTGATCCGCTGCCGCGAGATCGACAGGCGCGGCTGGAACACCAGCGACAGTTCGTTGCGGTCGATCGCGCGGCGCAGGGCGCTGGCGAGGATGGCGCGATGGCGGTTCTTCTCGTCCATCGATTCCGAGTACACCTGGTAGGTGTGCCGCCCCATCGCCTTGGCCTGGTACATGGCGGTGTCGGCGTGCTTCAGCAGCTCCGTCGGCACCTGGGCGTGCTCCGGGTACAGGCTGATGCCGATCGAGGGCGATACCGCCAGTTCCAGCCGTTCGCCGAAGTTCAGCGGCGTACGGAAGGCATGGATGATGCGCTGGGCCACCTCTTCGGCATCGGGCATGCCGTTGATGTCCTCCAGTACCACGGTGAATTCGTCGCCACTCAGGCGCGCGACCGTGTGCTGCGTCCCGACTGTCTGCTGCACGCGCGCGGCCGCCGAGCGCAGGATGCGGTCGCCGGTGGCGTGGCCGAGCGAATCGTTGATGTCCTTGAAGCGGTCCAGGTCGATGAACAGCACGGCGACGTGGCCGTGTTCGCGGCGCGCCCGCACGATGGCGCGCGACAGCCGCTCGGACAGCAGCGAGCGGTTGGGCAGGCTGGTCAGGGTGTCGTAGTTGGCCAGGTAGCGCAGTTCCTGCTCGGCGCGCTTCTGCTCGGTGATGTCGGTCAATACCTGCACGTACAACGGACGCTCGCCGGTGGCGTCCGGCACCACGTTGGTCTCGATGCGGCAGAGGATTTCCTCGCCATCCTTGCGGACCTTCCAGATCTCACCGGACCAGCGCCCGGTCAGGCGCAATTCGCGGTTCATCCGTTCGAAGAAGGCATCCTCGTGCTGGTCGCTGTCCAGCATCGTCATCGGCTGGCCGATGATTTCCTCTTCCGCATAGCCGGTGATGCGGGTGAAGGCGGGATTGATGGTGATGAACTGGTGCGCCCAGTCCAGCACGGCCACCGCTTCGTTCATGCTGCGCATCACCTCGCCGGCGATGCGGTGCTCGTACTCGGCATTGCGGCTGGCGGTGATGTCGCGGGCGGTGCCGGCGATCCGGATGGGTTGTCCCTCACCGTCGCGCTCGACGACGCGGCCACGGGCGCGCACCCATACCCAAGTGCCGTTGCCCAGCATGTCCATCCGGTGTTCCGACATGAAGAGCGGGGTCTTGCCCTGCAGGTGCAGGCGCAGGCGCTCCTGCACCAGCGGCATGTCTTCCTCGTGGATGGTCGGGACTTCGCCCTGCCGCGTCAGCACGGTGATGTCGGCGGTCTGCACGGCGGTTTCGTCCGCCCGCATCCGGTAGAGCCGGCGCTGCACCAGGTCGTAATCCCAGAACTGCTCGCCCGAGGCCCACAGCGCCAGCTTCAGTCGCTCATCGCGGTTGCGCAGGGACTCGCTGCGCAGCGGCTCCTGCGGAACCTGCCGGCTCGCCAGCCATGCCTGCCACCAGCGCCGCGTCCCGATCAGCACGACGCCCAGCAACACCAGACCCGCCAGGCCCATGGCCAGCCGGGACGACAGGGGGGAAGCCGTTGCCAGGACTGCAGCGACAGGGGAGGCGTGCATGGAGGGGCGAGGGGCCAATGCGTAGGCAATATGTGAGTGTAGGCATGCGTACACACGCACAACAAGGAGGTAAGCGGCTTTTGATTGCTACACTTGCAAGGTTGTCCGAAACCCCTGACGGATTGCGTTCTTCTATGCCCGACCTTCCCGATATCGCCGACGTGGCGGCCGCTTCCCGCCAGTCCGGCCTGGCCATGGACGCGTCGGAACTGCACGGTGCGCTGTGCGGCTGGCTCGCCGGCGGCGGCACGGCCGACGACACCTGGCTGGCCCGCGCGCTGGCCGACGACCAGTTGCCGGCGCCTGCGACCGGCAGCGCGCTTGACCAGTTGCGCGAGTGCGCCGTCGCCCAGCTGGAAGACCGCAGCTTCGCCTTCGACCTGTTGCTGCCCCCCGCCGACCGTCCGCTCGACGAGCGCGCGGAAGCGCTGTTTGCCTGGTGCCAGGGATTCCTGGGCGCCTTCGGACTGGCCGCGGGCGCCGCGCCGCCGCTGTCCGAAGAGGGGCAGGAGGCGTTGCAGGACCTCGCGCGACTGGCCCAGGCATCGCCCGAGAGCAGCGACGACGAGGAAGACGAGGATGCGCTGGCGGAACTGGAGGAGTTCGTCCGGGTGGCCGTCCTGCTGCTGCATGGCGACTGCGTGCTCGGGCCCCGGCATCGCCGGAGCCTGAACTGATGAAGGCCGTCGCCGGCATCGGCGCGGCGGAGTTCGCCCGCCGGCGCAAGCAGATGATGCGGCTGGCCGGCAACGACGCGATCCTGGTGCTGCCCGCCGCCGCCGAGCGCGTGCGCAGCCACGATACGCATTATCCGTTCCGGCAGGACTCTGACTTCTGGTATCTCAGCGGCTTTCCGGAGCCGGAGGCGGTGCTGGTACTGGTACCCGGTCGCAAGCACGGCGAAACCATCCTGTTCTGCCGCGAGCGCGATCCCGAGCGCGAAGGCTGGGACGGCCCGCGCGCCGGCCAGGACGGCGCGGTCAACGACTACGGCATGGACGATGCCTATCCGATCGACGATCTCGACGAGATCCTGCCGGGCTTGCTGGAAGGGCGTTCCCGCGTCTACTACCACTTCGGGCGCGACGCCGACTTCGATCTCAAGCTGATCGGCTGGGTGCGCCACGTGCGCGCTCACGTGAAGCAGGGCGCGCAGCCGCCGCACGAGTTCCTTGAACTCGGTCACC
>NZ_JBGFFG010000227.1:0-5578 GCF_056175765.1 Pseudoxanthomonas sp. LjRoot204_2
CTCCATGGGCGGCGCGGGCGTGGGCGCCACGGCGGCAGGCGCGACGGGTGCGGTGCCCGCAAGCAGGGCCAACTGCTGGGACATCAATTGCATCTGCTGGGCGATCAGCTGGCTCAGCGCATCCCCGCCTGCCAGTGCCCGCATCGGCGCGACCGTCATGGGCGCCGGTGCGGGCGCCAATGTCGCCGGCATCGCGAGGGCCGACGGTGCCGCGAGCACCGCGGGCGCTGCGCTCTGGACGACGGGGGCCGCCGGGGCCGGAGCGGTTTCGGGCGGCAATTGCGCATCCAAGCCCTGGGTCAGGCGATCGAGACTGGCGTATTCGCCCATCAACTGGCGGAAGGTGATGCGCACCGGGAAGGTCTTCTGCAACTGCAGCGCGACCTGGGTCAGCATCAGGCTGTCCAGGCCCAGCTCGATGAAGTTCGCATCGCCGTCCGCGTCGGACAGCTCGAAACCGGCCACGTCCTCGAACACCTCGCGCAACTGCGCGGCAATGCGGGGGCGACGATCGGCAGCGGGCGGTGCGATTTCGGGCACGACGGACATCAGGAACTCCGGGGCCGCACGCGCGGCCAGGCTGGGGTGGGGAATGACGTTGCGGGGCACCGCATGGGCGGCCTCTACCCAATAACGCTTTTTTTCGAACGGATAGGTCGGCAGGCAGAGACGCAGGCGACGGCCCCGTCGATCCAGGGCCTCGGCATGCACGTCGACGCCCTGCGACCACAGCTGCCCGAAGGCGTTCAGCAAGGCCGCATGTTCGCCCTCCACGTTGTCCGCCAGCGAGGCAACGGCGGCAATGCGGTGCTTCTGCAGCAGGGGTTGCTGGCGCGATAGCGTGGCGAGGGTGTTGCGCGGGCCGATCTCCAGCAGCACGCGACCAGGACGCTCCAGGACGTGGGCGACGGCAGAGGAGAAGCGCACGGGCTCGCGCAGATGGCGTGCCCAGTATTCCGGCGACACCGCCTGCGCGTCCGCCAGCCATTCGCCGCTTGCGGTCGACAGGATGGGCAGCGACGGCGCGTGGCGCACCAGCGCCTCCACTTCCGCGCGGAATGCCGGCACCACGGCGTCCATCATCGCGGAGTGGAACGCGTGGGATGTCTTCAGCGCGCGGCAGGCCACGCCCTCCCCCTCCAGCTGCTGCTGGAAGGCGGCGATCGCCTCGTGCGGCCCCGCCACCACGCAGGCGCCCGGTGCATTCTCCGCCGCCAGCGACAGCGCATCTGGCAGGCGCGCCTGCAGCGCATCGAGCGGCAGGCGYACGGACAGCATCGCGCCCGCGGGCTGCGCCTGCATCAGGCGGCCGCGGCGCGCGACCAGCCGCAACGCATCCGGCAGCGAGAACACGCCCGCCAGTGTCGCGGCGACGAATTCGCCGACGCTGTGGCCGACCATGGCCGTGGGCACTACGCCATGCGACATCCACCAGCGCGCCAGTGCGTATTCGATGSYGAAGATCGCGGGCTGCRTGAYGGCGGTGGGCAGCAAAGCGTCGGCATCGTCTCCGAACACCAGCGCGCGCAGGTCTTGGCCCAGTTCGACATCGAGCACCTGCGCGCAGTCGTCGAACGCGGCGCGGAAGGCCGGTTCGGCGGCGTAAAGCGCCCTTCCCATGCCGGCGTACTGGCAGCCCTGCCCGGGGAACATGAAGACGACATCCGCCGCCTGGACAGGCCGCGACTTCGATGCATTGGCCGACACATCGGCGCTGCGCAGCAGCGCGACCGCGTCTGCCGCACTCGCCGCCGCCACGGCGATGCGATGCGGGAACGCCTTGCGACCCACGGCGAGTGTCCATGCCACGTCAGCGACGTTGAGAGCGGGTCCGCGTTCCAGGTGATCCGCGAGCCGGGCGACCGCCTCGCCCAGGGCGACGGGCGTGCGCGCCGACAGCGTGAGCACCTGCGGGCCGTCGCCGGGGTCGGATGGCGCAACCGCGGGCGCTTCCTCCATCACCACGTGCGCATTGGTGCCGCCCACGCCGAAGGAGCTGACCCCCGCGCGCCGCGGTTGGCCCTCGAGCGCATTCCAGGGCGCCAGCTCGCCGCTCACGCGGAATGGCGTGCGCGTGAAGTCGATCACCGGGTTGGCATGGCGGAAGTGCGCGGTCGGCGGCAGGCAACGCTCGCGCAGCGCATAGGCCGTCTTGATGACGCCGGCGGCACCGGCCGCCATCAGCAGGTGGCCGACGTTGCTCTTCACCGAGCCGACCACACAGAAGTCCGTGTCGTCGGTACTCTGGCGGAACGCGCGCGTCAGCCCTTCGATTTCGATGGGGTCGCCCATCGGAGTGGCGGTACCGTGGGCCTCCACGTACCCGATGCTGCGCGCCTCCACGCCTGCATCGGCGTGCGCCATGGCGATCACCGCGGCCTGCCCTTCGCTGCTCGGCGCGGTGAAGCTGGCTTTCTGGCCGCCGTCGTTGTTGACCGCCGCGCCACGCACCACGGCATGGATCGGGTTGCCATCGGCGATGGCATCGGAGAGGCGCTTGAGCAGGACGACGGCCGCCCCGTCGCTGAACACCGTGCCGCTGGCATCGGCATCGAAGCTGCGCGTATGACCGTCGGCGGAGAGCATGCCGCCTTCCTGGTACACGTGTCCGCTGCGCACCGGGCAGGTCACCGCGATGCCGCCTGCCAACGCCATGCTGCAACGCCCCGCACGCAGGCTGTCGATCGCCTGGCTGATGGCGACCAGCGAGGTGGAGCACGCGGTGTGCACGCTGACGGCCGGGCCGGTGAGGTTCAGCTTGTGCGCGACGCGCGTGGCGATGTAGTCCTTCTCGTTGCCGAGCATCACCTGGAACGCGCCGAGCTTGTCGACCAGGTCGGGATGCGCCAGCACGTTGCGCTGGTAATAGCTGGCGTTGTACATGCCGGCGAACACGCCGACCGGCTCCGTCGTCGCATCCGGCACGTGGCCGGCGCGCTCGATGCATTCCCAGCACAGCTCCAGAAAGATCCGCTGCTGCGGATCCATCAGTTCCGCTTCCTTCGGCGAGATGCCGAAGAAGGCGGCGTCGAACTTGTCGACGTCGTCGAACACGCCCCGCGCCGGTACGTACGCCGGGTCGGCACGCTGCGCATCGGGAATCCCGGCATCCAGCTCATCGGCGGCGAAGCGGCTGACGCTGTCGCGACCGGCGCACAGGTTGTCCCAGAACGCTTCGACGGTCGAGGCGCCCGGGAAGCGACCGGCCATCGCCACGATGGCGATCGGCTCGTGGGCGTGCAGGTCGCGCCGGGCAGACATGCGCGCGGCGTCCAGCGGCTGGCGCTGGCCATCCGCCATCGCGGCGGCGAGTTGCGCCGGCGTCGGCGCGCGGAACAGCGCCATGGCGGGCACATCACCCACGCGCTCGCGGCGCGCCGCTTCGAGTACACGGATCGCCAGCAGCGACGTACCCCCGAGGTCGAAGAAGTTGTCGTCGCGCCCCAGGTCTTCCAGGTCGAGCACATCGGCGAAGATGCGGCACAGCGCCGCTTCGGTCGCATCGCGTGGCGCGCTGTACGCCCCGGCCCATTCGGGACGTCCACGACCGGGGCGCGGCAGCTTGTGCCGGTCCAGCTTGCCGTTCGGCGACAGCGGCAGCGCGTCCATCTGCACATACGCCACCGGCACCATGTAGTCAGGTATTGCCTCCACCAGATGCTGCCGCAGGCGCTCCAGGTCGACGGGCGCATCCCGGTCCCGGGGCGCTAGGTAGGCCACCAGGCGCTTGAGGCCGGGCACGTCCTCGCGCGCCAGCACACCCGCTTCGCGCACGCCGGGGAACGCCATCACCTGCGCCTCGATCTCGCCGAGCTCCACGCGGAAACCGCGGATCTTCACCTGGAAGTCCTGCCGCCCCAGGTATTCGACCGTCCCGTCCGGCAGCCAGCGACCGATGTCGCCGGTGCGATACATGCGCGCGCCGGCGCAGTCGACGAACGGATCGGGCAGGAAACGTTCGGCCGTCAGGTCATCGCGATGCAGGTAGCCGCGCGCGACCACCGGACCTGCCAGGTAGAGCTCGCCGACCACACCGAGGGGCAACGGACGGCCCTGCGCGTCGAGCACGTAGATGCGCGCATTGGCGATGGGCCTGCCGATGGTGGGCAGGCGCGGCCAGGCATGCGGATCTTCCGGCAACGTCAGCGCGGTGACCACATGGGTTTCGGTGGGACCGTAGTGGTTGTGCAGGCGGCAGCCCGGCAGCTGTTCGAAGAAACGCACGATCTTCGGTTCGATGCGCAGTTGCTCACCGGCGGTGATCACTTCGCGCAGCGCACACGCGATGCGCTGGCCCTCGGGCAGCGAGGCAAGGTGGCCCTCCAGGCCCTCGGCCAGCATCTGCAGCGCGAAGTACGGCAGGAACATGCGCTCGATGCGCTGTTCGACGATGGTCTCGAACAGCTTGCCCGCGCTCATGCGCGTTTCCTGGTCGATCGTATGGAGCGTCCCGCCGGTCGCCAGGGTGGCGAAGACTTCCTGGAACGCGACATCGAAACCCAGCGCTGCGAACTGCAGGGTACGCAGCGGCGCGTCATTGCCGGGCTCGCGCATCTGCCACTGGATCAGGTTGACCAGCGGCCCGTGCGGCATCGCCACGCCCTTGGGCTTGCCGGTGGAACCGGAGGTATACAGCACGTAGGCCAGATCTTCGGGGCCCACGCCGGCCTCGTCGTCGGCCAGATCGTGCGATGCCATCGACGTGGCAGCCGCATCGGCGTGCTGCATGTCGATGACGACCAGGTGTTCGGGAAGTTCGCCCAGCACGTCACGCGCCTCGCGCTCCATGCCCGGCATCGTCAGCAGCACGCGCGGCGCGCTGTCGGCCACCGTATAGGCCAGGCGGTCGGCGGGATACGTGGGATCCAGCGGCACGTAGGCRCCGCCCGCCTTGAGTACGGCCAGCAGGCCGAGCGCCACCTCGATGCCGCGATCGACGTAGATCGCCACGCGCTCATCCCGTCCCACGCCGTGGTGCTTCAGCATCCGGGCCAGCCGGTTGGCGCGCGCATTGAGTTCGGCGTAGGTCAGGCGCGCATCGCCCTGCACGAGGGCCACGGCGTCCGGGGTCTCCGCCACCCGCGCCTCGAACAGGCGATGTACACCGGCTACCCGGGGGAACGGGTGGGCCGTGTCGTTGCCGAACGCGAGCAGATCGCCTGCCGCGTCCGCAGGCACGATCGCGGCCTCCGACAGGAGCGTATCCGGCGCTGCGGCGAGCGATGCCAGCAGGCACGCCCAATACGACAGCCATTGGCGCAACTGYGCGTCCGTATAGCCACCGTCGTGGTCGTGCAGCACCACGTCGCCGCCGATCAGCTGCAGCACCAGCGGACATGCCGGCGGGTCGGCCGCTTCGCGTACATAACCCGCCCACGGTGCCGCGTCGCTGGCGAAGGCGGCCGTTGCGTCCGGCGCCGGGGCGGCTGACGCATCGAGCGCCGCCACAAGCCGGCCGGTCGCGCTGGCGACTTGCTCGCCGTCCAACGCCAGCGTCCATGCGAGCGCGGGCTTCGTCCCGTCTCGCGACCAGGCCAGCGACACGCATGCCATAGGCTCGACGGTCATCCGTGCGAGC
>NZ_JBGFFG010000228.1:0-5565 GCF_056175765.1 Pseudoxanthomonas sp. LjRoot204_2
CGTCGGAGATCTTGTACTGCTCACCTTCGGTGATGCCGGCGGTGATGAACATGTCGCGCTTGTCGGGACTGATCGACACCTGGGTGGAGTCGATGTTGAAGTCCACGTAGCCGCGGTCCAGGTACCAGGAATTCAGGCGCTCCATGTCGCCGGATAGCTTTTCCTTGGAATACTGGTCGTCGCGGCGGTACCAGGACAGCCAGCTCGACTCCTTGGATTCCCAGTTCTCCAGCAGGTCTTCGGTCTCGAACTTCTCCGCGCCCACGACGTTGACGTGCTTGATCTTGGCGGCCTTGCCTTCCTTGACCGCGATGGTGACGTCCACGCGGTTCCGGTCCAGCGGGCTCACGGTCGGCGTGATGTCGACGTTGTACTTGCCGCGGTTGTTGTACTGGCGCACCAGCTCCTGGGTCACCCGGTCCAGGCTCAGGCGGTCGAAGGTTTCGCCCTCGGACAGGCCGATGTCCTTCAGGCCGGTCATCAGGTCTTCCGTCTTGATGTCCTTGTTGCCGGTCAGCGTCAGCTTGTTGATGGCGGGGCGCTCGGTGACCGTCACCACCAGGATGTCGCCCTGGCGGTCGAGCTTGACGTCTTCGAAGAAGCCGGTCTTGTAGAGCGCACGGATCGACTCGGCCACGCTGGCGGAGGTGACGACGTCGCCACGCTCGATGGGCAAGTAGGTCAGCGCGGTGCCGGTCGAGATGCGCTGCAGGCCATCGATGCGGATATCCGTCGCGGTGAACGATGCGCTGCTCGACGGCGCGGCGGCCACGGGCGCGGCAGCGGGTTCCGTCGTCTGGGCCAGTGCCGGCATGGCGATGGCCGAAGCCAGGGCGAGGGCAAGCAGGCGGCGGGAAGGCAGTCGCGTCATCGTTACATCCGGTTGGGGTGGTTCCTGCGGGGCAGGAGTGGACTGCAGGGCAGCGGTCCGGGGTGTTGCCAGGGAAAGGGTGGCGGCCTTTGGGCGGGCCGGCCCGAAGAAGTTCAGGGGCATCAGGTCACCAGACGCGTCATCAGACGCAGGATGTCGTTGTAGAACGCCAATCCCATCAAGCCCGCCAGCGCGGCCAGGCCCACATATTGTCCGGCCACCATGTGGCGCTCGCTCAAGGGGCTGCCCTTGACCAATTCAATAAGGTAATACAGCAGGTGCCCGCCGTCCAAGACGGGGATCGGCAGCAGGTTGATGATGGCCAGGCTGAGGGACATGGCCGCCAGGAACCACAGGAACCAATCCGGACCCCGTTGGGCCGAGACATTGGCGACCTGCGCGATGGTGATGGGGCCCGACACGTTCTTCAACGATGCGTCGCCCGTCAGCATGCGGCGGATCATGCCGAGGGAGTCGCTGGTCAGCTTGCCCGTCTCGCGCACGGCCGCTGGAAGAGCGGCGACGGGGCCGAAGTGGAGTCGGGCGTCGTAAGCGGGCATCGTCCGCTTGTCGGGAGGGGCGAGACCGAGCGCCCAATAATGCCCTTTGCCGGCGTCGGGGTGCTTGGTCCAGCGCGGCGCAAGCTCGAAGGCCAGCCGCTCGCCTGCCCGGTCCACCTCGATCATGGCGGTCCCGCCGCGCTTGCCGAGGGCATCGACTTGGCGGGCGATATCGTCGAAGCCGTGCACCAGATGACCATCCACCGCGGTGACGGTGTCGCCAGGCTTGAGGACGCCGTCCGCGACGGAGTTGGCTGCGACCTTGCCGATGGTGGCCGGCGTCACCCAGTGCTGCCAGACCAGTCCGGCCAGGCCAACCGTGTTTTCCTGGTCGAACCCGTCTGGCAGTCGCGACAGCGGTAGCGTGACGAGGCGCGTGGTGCCGTCTGCGGCTTCCACCTCGAGGGGAACGTCTTCGCCGTCGATGGCAGCCTTGGTCAGTACGATCGATGCATCGGTCCACGTGTCGATCGTGCGGTTGCCGACTTGCAGGATCCGGTCGCCACGCTTCAGGCCGGCATCGGCGGCGATGCCCGACACGCTGCCCACCGTGGCCGAGTAGTCCTGCTTGCCGATCACGAACATGACCCACAGCAGGATCACGCACAGCACGATGTTGGCCAGCGGACCCGCCGCCACCACCGCGATGCGCTGCCAGACGGACTTGCGGTTGAAGGCCTGGTCGAGCTGGGCGGCGGGGACGTCGCCCTCGGCTTCGTCCAGCATCTTCACGTAGCCGCCGAGCGGGATCGCGGCCACCGCGAATTCCGTGCCGTGGCGGTCGCGCCGGGACCACAACGGCTTTCCGAAGCCCACCGAGAAGCGCAACACCTTCACGCCGCAACGGCGTGCGACCCAGTAATGGCCGAATTCATGGAACGTGACCAACACGCCCAGTGCCACGATCATCCACCAGATTGAGCCCAGCACTTCACTCATCGGATGTCGGCGCTCATCGGGAAAGGTGGCTTGCGAGGTTGCGTTCGGTCAGCCGGCGAGCCTGTGCATCCGCTGCCAGCAGCACCTCCAGCGAATCCGCCGGCGCCGCAGGCAGCGCAGCGAGGGCGTCCTCGACCAGCGCGGGGATGGATAGGAAACCGATCCGGCCCTGAAGAAAGGCTGAAACGGCGACTTCGTTCGCGGCGTTCAGCACGGCGGGGGCGGTGCCGCCCGCCGCCATGGCGTCCCAGGCCAGCCGCAGGCAGGGGAACGCGTCCGTGTCGGGCGCTTCGAACTCCAGGCGCGGGTGGGCCAACAGGTCGAGCCCACCCACCCCGGATGCGATCCGTTCGGGCCAGCCGAGGCCGACCGCCAGCGAGGTGCGCATGTCGGGCAGGCCGAGTTGCGCCAGCGTCGAGCCATCGACGAATTCCACCAGCGAGTGCACCAGGCTCTGCGGATGCACCAGCACGTCCAGCCGCTCGCGGCCGACACCGAACAGGTGGTGGGCTTCGATCAGCTCCAGGCCCTTGTTCATCAGAGTGGCCGAATCGACCGAGATCTTCGGCCCCATCGACCATTTCGGATGCGCGACGGCCTGTTCGCGGGTGACCTGCGCGAGTTCAGCGCGGCTGCGTCCGCGGAAAGGTCCGCCCGACGCGGTCAGCACGATGCGGCTTACGTCGGCCTGAGCCTGTCGTGAACGCAGGCACTGGAAGATGGCGTTGTGCTCGCTGTCGATCGGGATGATCTCGGCGCTCGCCGCGTCCGCCGCAGCGGTCACCAGTTCGCCGGCGAGCACCAGCGACTCCTTGTTCGCCAGCAGCAAGCGCTTGCCCGCGCGGGCCGCCGCCAGGGTCGAGGACAAGCCGGCCGCTCCGACGATCGCGGCGACCACGACCTCACAGTCGGGCGCGGCCACCAGCGCGTCGAGGGCGGCCACGCCGGCATGCGCGCGCGTCGCCAGGCCGGCATCGGCCAGACCGTCGCGCAGGCGCGCGTAGAGGTCGGCGTCGGCGATCACCGCGTGGTCGGGTCGATGCGCTGCGCACAAGGACAGCAGCGCCTCGACGTTGCCGCCGGCCGCCAGCACGCTGGCGCGGTAGCGGTCCGGATGGCGCGCGATGACGTCCAGCGCCGACGCGCCGATCGAGCCGGTCGCGCCCAGGACGGCCACGTTGCGGTAGGCGGGCAGGGACATGCTCAGAACCCGAAGACTTCCTTGCCCAGTACGAAGATGGGCAGGGCCGCCAACACGCCGTCGATGCGGTCGAGCACGCCACCGTGGCCCGGGATCAGGTCGCCCGAATCCTTGGCGCCGACATGCCGTTTGAGCAGGCTTTCGAAGAGGTCGCCGACGACCGAGAACAGCACCGTGAACACCGCCACGACCAGCACGCCGGGCAGGTGTCCGGCGCCTGCGCCGGCGATCAGCGCACCGGCCACGGCGACCACCATGCCGGCGACCAGGCCGCCCAGCAGCCCTTCCAGCGTCTTGTTGGGACTGATCCGTGGTGCCAGCTTGCGGCCGCCGAACCAGCGACCACCGAAGTGACGGCCGGCGAAGTAGGCGCCGCTGTCGGCGGCCCACACGATGGCCAGCGCGACGAACAGCCAGATGTGTCCGTTCGGCTGCGACGAATGGATCAGGCCGAGCGCGCACCAGGCGGGCACCACGGCCAGCGTGCCGGCCGCCAGCTTGAACACCCGCGCCCAGGTCTCGTGGTCGGAGGCGAAGGTGAAGAAGCGCAGCCATAGCAACGCCAGCAACCACCATCCCACGCCGACCAGCGCCATCAGGCGCAGCGGTACCAGGTCGGTGGCGTCGCCCGAGCCACGCGAGGCCCATACCAGCGCCACCATCACCAGCAGGTTGGCGGTCAGCAGCACCGTGCGCTGCAGGGTGTCGTCGATTTCGGCGAGCTTGAACCATTCCCACAGGCCGACCAGGAACACCAGCGCCGCCAGCATGGCCAGCCACGAGGTGGGCAGCAGCAGGATCGCCCCGATGGCGAACGGCGCCATCACCAGTGCGGCGATGACACGGGTGCGGGTGGCGCTCATGCGGGGTGATCCTCGGTCGCGCTGCCGGCGACCTGGGCGCTGGTCAGGCCGAAGCGGCGCTCGCGCTGCGCGAAGTCGTCCAGCGCGCGCTGCAGCAGCGCCGCGTCCAGGTCGGGCCACAGCACATCGGTGAACCAGAGTTCGGTGTACGCCAGCTGCCACAGCAGGAAGTTGCTGACGCGGTGGTCGCCACCTGTGCGGATGAACAGGTCGGGCGCGGGCAGGTCGGCCAGTGCCACCTGCGAGCCGAGGGCGGCTTCGTCGATGTCTTCGGGTCGCAGCCGGCCGGCGGCGACCTCCGTGGCCAGTGCCCGCGCGGCGTGCGCGATGTCCTGGCGCCCGCCATAGCTGGCGGCGATGACCAGGTGCAGGCGTCCGTTGGCGCGGGTCAGTGCCTCTGCGGCGTCCATCCGCGCGCGGATGTCGGTCGAGAAGCGGGCCCGGTCACCGATGAAGCGCACGCGCACCGAGCGCCGGTGCAGTTCGTCGACCTCGCGGTCCAGCGCGTTGAGGAACAGTTTCATCAGCGCACCGACTTCCTCTTCCGGACGCCCCCAGTTTTCGCTGGAGAACGCGAACAGGGTCAGCGCGCCGATACCGCGCTCCAGGCAGAAGTCGATGCAGAGGTTGACCGCGCGTGCGCCGGCGCGGTGGCCGATCACGCGGGGACGGCGACGGCGTTCCGCCCAGCGCCCGTTGCCGTCCATGATGACGGCCAGGTGGCGGGGCACGGACGGGGAAGCGGCAGGGGACATGGCAGTCCTCAGACCGCCATCAATTCCTGCTCCTTGGCCTTCACCACATCGTCGACGTCCTTGATGGACTTGTCGGTGAGCTTCTGGATCTCGTCTTCGGTCCGGYGCTCTTCGTCTTCGGTGATCTGCTTGTCCTTCAGCAGGTCCTTGACCTGCTGGTTGGCATCGCGCCGGATGTTGCGGATGGCGACCTTGGCATCCTCGCCTTCGCTGTGCACGACCTTCGAGAGCTCCTTGCGGCGCTCTTCCGTCAGCGCGGGGAGGTTCAGCCGGATGGTGGTGCCGGCGGTGTTCGGCGTCAGCCCCAGATCCGATGCCAGGATGGCCTTCTCCACCGCGCCGACCATCTGCTTCTCCCACGGGGTGATCGTGAGGG
>NZ_JBGFFG010000229.1:0-5555 GCF_056175765.1 Pseudoxanthomonas sp. LjRoot204_2
TTCCTGCCTCGTCCGAAACGCACCATGGAGAGCAGCCAGTACACGCTGGACGCAAAGCTGGATTTCGCTGTCGGTGACGCACATCGATTCATCGTCGGAAGCCAGGTCATCGACGGTGAACTGCAGGACGGCGTCTTCGGCATGGAAGGGGGCGGCGATGGCGCCGGTACCGTACAGGAACACAAGATGTGGTCGCTGTTTGCGGAGGACAACTGGACGCCGATAGAGAGGCTCACCATCACACTGGGTCTGCGCCATGACGACCACAACGTGTTCGGCGGCCAGTTGAGTCCCCGTGCCTATGCCGTATGGGATGTCAGCAGCGCATGGACCCTGAAGGGCGGCGTCAGCACGGGCTTCAAGACCCCCAAGACGACCGACCTTTACGACGGCGTCACCGGATTCGGGGGCCAGGGCACCACGCCCTTCGTCGGCAACCCGGACCTGCAGCCCGAAACCAGCGTCAACAGCGAAATCGCGTTGTACTGGACCTCGCCGGACGACGCGCACAACTTCAACATCACCATGTTCCGCAACGACTTCGACGACAAGATCGCGCGCGGCGAGACCAGCCTGAGCTGCGAGCAGACGGGGGGCGTCCGCCCCTGCGCCAACCTGGGGGACTACGCGCTGCTGGGTTACACCACGTATGCGCAGAACATCAATATCGACGAAGTGCGCATCCAGGGCGTCGAGATCGCAGGCCGATGGGGCATCAGTGGCAGCCTCTCACTGCGCGCCAACTACACGTTTACCGACAGCGAGCAGCTGAGTGGAGCGCAGAAGGGCCTGCCCCTCACCAACACCGCGCGCCACATGGCCAATGCCAGCCTGAACTGGCAGGCGACCGACGCGTTCAGCATGCAGTTGCTGGCGGAGGCCCGCTCGAGGCGCTACCGCGACACCCTCAACGGCGTGCGCCGCGACTACCAGGACTACACCGTGCTGCACCTGGGGGCGCAGTACCGCTTCAACGAACACGTGTCGCTGTCCGGCCGCATCAACAATCTGCTCGACGAGGACTTCACCACGTTCCAGACCGTCTTCACCGACCTCGATAACGACGGCATCTACACCTCCAACGAAGTGTCCTACCTCGACGATTACAACAACAAGGACAAGTCACGGAACCTGTGGCTGAGCCTCAACGTCAGCTTCTGACGTGCGAGCGCGTGCGCGGTCGTGTCCGCCGCGAACGCCAGTCAATTGAGAGCGATTCTCATCTGTGATGTAATGGTCGCCCGCTTCATCTGCGCCGAGAAAGCCGTTGTCCCCTTCCGCCTCCCCTGCCCTCCCGCAACAGCGCCGCGGCTTCTGGCTGCGCACGTTGCACCAATGGCACTGGATCAGCTCGGCCGTCTGCCTGATCGGCATGCTGCTGTTCGCGATCACCGGGATCACGCTGAACCACGCATCGAAGATCGAAGCCACACCCGACGTCGAGAACATCACGACGACCGTGCCCGCCCCGATCCTTGCGGCACTTGGCGACCGTCAGGACGGGAATGCGCCCCTGCCAGCCACCGTCGCGAGGTGGCTGGAAAAGGAGCTGTCGGTCGCCATCGGCACGCGACCGGCTGAATGGTCGGACGTGGAGCTCTACCTCTCCATGCCCGGCCCCGGCAGCGATGCCTGGTTGAGCATCGACCGCGAGACCGGCGCCGTGGAATACGAGCGGACCGACCGCGGCTGGATTTCCTATTTCAACGATCTCCACAAGGGCCGCAACGCCGGGCCGGCATGGGGATGGTTCCTGGACATCTTCGCCGTGGCCTGCCTGGTGTTCTGCATCACCGGGCTGTTCCTGCTGTACCTCCATGGCAGGCAGCGCAGCATGACCTGGCCGATGGTAGGGCTCGGCCTGCTGGTGCCCCTGCTCATTGCGCTGCTCTTCATCCACTGACCCTCTTCTTCCGGAAACCCGCATGTCGAAGATCGCCGTCCACACCACCCTGACCATCGCGCTCAGCGGCCTGCTGGCCACGCCGGCCTACGCCGCCGCGCTTGACGTCACTGTCGAGATCCCCAAGCTCAATGTGGCCGAATACCACCGGCCTTATGTCGCCGTGTGGATCGAAGGCGCGGACCAGAAGGTCGCCGCCAACCTGTCGGTCTGGTACCAGCAGACGAGCAATTCGGAAGGCCATGGCACCAAATGGCTGCCCGACATGCGCCAGTGGTGGCGCAAGTCCGGGCGCTCTTTGCAGGTGCCGGTGGATGGCGTGACCGGGCCCACCAGGCCGGTCGGCAAGCACGCATTGAGCTTCAGCGACAAACAGCACCTGGCCAAGCTGGCGCCCGGCCAGTACACCCTGGTCGTCGAGGCCGCGCGCGAAGTCGGTGGCCGTGAACTGCTGAAGATTCCCTTCACCTGGCCCGCCAAGGGCGCAGCGCAGTCGGGCAAGGCGCAGGGCGCCACCGAACTGGGCGCCGTCACGCTGACGGTCAAGCCCTGATCCTTTCCCTCTATCCGCTGGAGATTCCGATGAAGCGTTCCCTCGCCGTAGCCATCGTCCTGGCCTCCGCCATTCCCGCCAGTGCGCTGGCGCACAAGGCGTGGCTGCAACCCTCGCAGACTGTCATCGCCGGTACCAACCCATGGATCACGGTCGATGCCGCGGTGTCCAATGACCTCTTCTACTTCAACCACGTACCGCTGCGCACCGAAGGCTTGGTCATCACCGCGCCGGATGGGTCTACTGTCGAGGCGCAGAACCTGGCGACGGGCAAGTACCGCACCGTGTTCGACGTCGAGCTGAAACAGCAAGGCACTTATCGCATCGCGACCGTCAACAGGAACCTGATGGTTCGCTGGGAAGGCGCCGACGGCAAGCCGGGCGGCCTACGCGGCGCGAAGCCGGAAGACCTGGCCACCAAGGTGCCGAAGGATGCGAAGAACCTGCAGGTGTCGGAATCGATCGGCCGCATCGAGACGTTCGTGACAAACGGTTCGCCGAACGACACCGCGCTGAAGGCCACGGGCACGGGCATCGAACTGGTGCCGGTCACGCATCCCAACGACCTGTTCGCCGGTGAGGCCGCCACGTTCAGGATGCTGGTGGACGGCAAGCCCGCCGCGGGGCTGGAGTTCGAGATCACCCGCGGCGGAACGCGCTACCGGAACGCGCAGGATGAGATCAAGGTCACCACCAACGCCGACGGCGAGTTCAGCGTGACCTGGCCGGAAGCCGGCATGTACTGGCTGGAAACCGGCACCCAGGACGACAAGACCACGGTGCCGCAGGCCAAGCAGCGCCGCCTGAGCTATGTCGCCACGCTGGAAGTGCTGCCGCAATAAGCCGACCCCACGTTGCCGGACGCTCGTCCGGCGTCGTGCATCGACATGAACACCCCCCTCTCTTCGCCCCCCGTTTCCCCCACGCCCGTGCACGCATTGCGCGGGCATACCATGGGCACGACGTGGTCGGTCCAGTACGGCAGCGCGGTGCGCACCGATCCGCATGCGCTGCATGATGCGGTACAGGCGGAACTCGACCGCGTCGTGGCCCAGATGAGCACGTGGGAGGAAGACGCGGACATCATGCGTTTCAACCGCTGTGCGCCCGGCCAATGGTTTGACCTGCAGGACGACCTGCTACGCGTGCTCGCTGCGGCATTCGATGTCGCAGCACGCAGTGGAGGGGCATTCGATCCGACCGTATCGCCGCTCGTGGCGGTATGGGGCTTCGGCGCGCACGCCGGCCACCGCCGTCGTCCGGCGGACGTGGACCTGGTCGAGGCGCGCGCGAGGGTCGGCTGGCAACATCTGCGGCTCGACGCCGAGCAGCGCCGACTTCGCCAACCCKGTGGCGTGATGCTGGATCTGTCGGCCATCGCCAAGGGGTATGGCGTGGACCTGGTCGCCGGCCTGCTGCAGCGCTGCGGCATCGACGCCGCACTCGTCGAGGTCGGCGGCGAGCTGTACGGCTACGGCCGGAAGCCGGATGGGCAGTCGTGGCGGGTACTGGTGGAATCGTCGCCCGACGAAGAAGCCGACAGCGAAGGCATGGCGCCGCGCGTGCTGAGGCTGGAGAGCGTTGCGGTCGCCACGTCCGGGGACTGCTGGCACGCCTATGCACAGGATGGTCGTCGTTACTCCCACACGATCGATCCGCGCAGTGGCGAACCGGTGACGGATGCCGCCGCTGCGGTGACCGTGGTCGCTGCCGATGCCATGCATGCCGACGCCTGGGCGACCGCGCTGACGGTGATGGGTCCCCATGAAGGCCACGCGTTCGCGCTTCGGCATGGCCTGGCCGCGCGGTTCCTGCATCGCACTGCCGACGGTCTGCGGGAATCGTTGACGCCCGCCTTCGAACAGCATCTCGCCGCATGAGTGCGACATCCGCCAGCGCGCGACGGAGCATTGCCCCGCTGATCGGGAATGCATGTGCGATGGCGCTGCTGGTCGCATGCGCCTGGTGGCTCGGGGGCCTGCACGACGCCGAAGGGTGGCAGGCCATGCCGTCGACGATCCGGCGCCAAGCCGCGGTCGCGGCGGTGCTGGCGTATGTCGGCCTTGTCGCCGCGTGCCTGTACCGGGCGCGCGCCCGCGACCGCTCGGCGCGCCCGGCCCCGCGCGTTCCGCAGGATGCCATCTGGGTGGTGCATGCCAGCCAGACCGGCTTTGCGATGGAGCTGGCGGACCTGACGGGAGCGGCGCTTCGCAAGGGCGGCGTGAGCGTGCAGCGCGCCGCACTGGAACGCCTGGATGAAACGCGACTGGCCGGCATCACGCGGGCCCTCTTCGTGGTCAGCACCACCGGGGAGGGGGATCCGCCCGACCCTGCACTCGGTTTCGTGCGACGGGTGATGCCACTGTCGCTGTCGCTGGACAACCTGCAGTACGCGGTGCTGGCGCTGGGCGACCGCGAGTACGACCACTTCTGTGCCTTCGGCCATCAGCTGGATGACTGGTTGCGGAAGCACCATGCAAAACCCTTGTTCGATCTTGTCGAGGTGGACAACGCCGACGACAGCGCATTGCGCCATTGGCAGCACCACATCGGCCAGCTCGGCAACGGGAACGAAGCGCCGGACTGGGCGCCGCCCCGCTACGGCTCGTGGCAGCTGCGGAACCGCGTCCACCTGAATCCGGGCAGCGTGGGCAGGCCTGCTTTTCACCTCGTGCTGGAGCCCGCGGAGGGCACCTTGCCGTCCTGGACGGCGGGAGACATCGCCGAGATCGGGCCGCGCCGCGCCACGGGGGATGTCGAAGAGGTACTGCGCCGCATCGACAAGCCGGGCAATGCGAAGGTGCGCTGGCAGGACGAAGTGCAGCCGCTGGCATCCGTTCTGGCGCGCACCCGCTGGCCCGATCTTGCGACGATGTCCACCGCAACGGACGCACAGGCGCTGGCGGATGCCTGCACGCCGCTTCCGCACCGCGAGTACTCCATCGCCTCCCTTCCAGCAGATGGCGGCGTGCACCTGCTGGTACGCATGATGCAGCGCGCCGATGGCTTGCCTGGCCTGGGCAGCGGCTGGCTGTGCAGGTACGCACAGCCAGGGGATGCGATCGCCCTTCGCATCCGGCGCAATCCGAACTTCCACCC
>NZ_JBGFFG010000230.1:0-5491 GCF_056175765.1 Pseudoxanthomonas sp. LjRoot204_2
TCAGTGTGGGCATACGCGATGGCCTGCTGCCGGTTGCCGCGTTGCCAGACAAGCCAGGCACGATGCGCCCAATGACCGGATGCATCCGGTGCAAGCTCACAGGCCCGCTCGGCGTGCTCCGCAGCCCGACTCGGCTCGCCCCACAGGTCGTACAGTCGCGACAGTGCGACGTGCGCGTATGAGAACTCTGGTTCCAACGCCAATGCGGTCTTGAGGTGTTCTTCGGCCGCACGGAAATCGCGTGATGCCGTCAGTACGACGCCCTGCGCCAAGTGCGCGAATCCCGCTTCGGGGTCCAGGGTTGCAGCCAGGCCGGCCTCCGACCGTGCGGCATGCAAGCGCTTGCGACGGACGAGGCAGAGGGCGAGCAGTGCATGCGCATCTGCATCGTCCGGGTGCTCGCCCAAGAACCGCGTCAGCAGATCGATGCTAGCGTCGATCTGGCCGTTGTCGTACAGGCGCTGGGCGCGCTCCATCAGGTGATGCTGGCTCATCGCAGCATTCCGCCAAGCAGCGGGTGCAGCTCGGTGCTGGCGAGCAACGGCCTTGCCAGCAGGCCCAGCAGAACCAGTGTCGGCAGGCCGTTCGCGGACTCACCCCCGTGGTAGGTCCACAGTTCGTGCGGCCGCAGTTGGAGCATGTAGATCATGTAGGCCAGCGTGATCTTGAGGGCGAGCAGCGACAAAGCGGCATAGCGGAGTTGCCGGGGGTCCAGCCATGCCTGCGAAGCCGCGACGCCCAGGAACAACAACAGCAGGGCGCTGCCGAGTAACGCGGCTGCGACGTATAGCCACTCGCGTGTGCGGGTGGGGCTGCCGAGGGCCGCGCTGTTGAAGGCGAACCACGCAAGTCCGACGCCGCGGCCGGCCAGCATCAACGCGAGCAGGGGCCACATCGGGTCGACGGCGAACCGTGAGAGCCCCGACGGCAGCGGTTCGTCGGGAAGTCGATAGCGTGCCTGCATCATCCATGATCCTTGAGGAAGTCGAGCACCGCGTCGTACTGCCCGCCCTGGTTGGCGTAGCGGGCGTGGTTGCGGGCCGTGGTCAGCCATTCCAGCGTGGTCGGACGGACCTGCTGGAGGGCGGCGCCGATGTGTGCCATCGATATCGGCACTTCCAGCCCGCGTTCGATCGACTGCTCGATTGCCTCGTCCGCYGCGCTGTCGACGATGTTGCGCAGATCCGCGCCTGAGAACGCAGACGTTCGCTTCGCGACCTCCTTCGCGTCGATGTCTTCCGATCCGGGACGCTCCGCCAGCAAGCGTTCCAGGATCGTGCGTCGCGCAGCCAGGTCCGGCGGCGGCACGAACAACACGCGGTCGAAGCGGCCGGAGCGACGGAAGGCCGGATCTACCGCCCAAGGTACATTCGTTGCGCCGAGAATCAGTACGCCTTCGTTCTTCTGCGCGAAGCCATCGAGTTCAGTCAGGAACTGGCTGACAAGTTTGGCCGACGTCGCCTCGCGGGCATGCTGGCGCTTGCCGCCAAGCGCTTCGATCTCATCGAAGAACAGAACGGCGGGCGCCGTGCGGCGTGCCTGCTCGAAGATCGCATGAAGCTTGCGCTCGGATTCGCCGATGTACATGTCGAGCACATCGGTGACGTCGACGTTGTAGAAGCGTGCGCCGCATTCGCCAGCGGTCGCGCGCGCCAGCAGCGTTTTGCCACAGCCGGGAGGACCGTACATCAGGATGCCGCCGCCCGCCTGGCGCTTGAAACGCTGGAACAGCGAAGGCTTGAGGAATGGGGTGATGATGCGCCGGCGGATTTCCTGCTTGACCGCCTCCAGTCCGCCGACGTCGTCGAACACCACCCGTGCCGCCGCAGGCTGCAGCAGCCGGGATGCATCCAGCGCATCGGTATCGTCGTTGGCCAGGCTGGGCACGGGCTCGCGGCCGCGAGCCGCGCCGAATGGCACGATCTTTCCGGTCAGGCGCGCGCTCAGTACCGGATCATCGAGCGTGGGGTTGAGGGCGAGCGCACGGCGATATGCGTCGCTCGCCTCGGATAGGTGGCCACCATCGGCCAGCCGTCGCGCCTCTTCCAACAGGTCCTCGGCAGGATCCGGCGCTTCCAGGCGTTGACGGAGATCAATACGGTCGCAGGCCGCGAGCAATGAGCGCGCCGCACGTCGTTGCGCCGCGTCCATGTCGAGGTCGCCGCAGAGGTCCAGCAAGCGCACGAGTGCCGTGCTCTCTTGTCGCTCAAGGCATGCCTGCAGCACCACGGCACGCAGGGCGAGGTTCTCCGGGCTGGCGTGCAGCGCCGCGAACAGGCCATCAAGGGGAATCGTCGTCATCCGGTTACGGCGATAGGGGCAGTCCGCAGCATAGCCCAGCGGAGGGGGTCATTTCAGGGGAGGGGTGAGCAATCCACCATGGCGTCGGCGGGAGCGACGTAAACAGAAACGGCGCGGAGATTCCGCGCCGTTCCGTTATCCGGCTGACGCAGGCTCAGCGCCAAATCTTGACCTGATCCGCCTCCTTGGCCTGCATCGGCTGGCCGGCCTTGCAGGTGAACGCCTGTGCGAAGGACGGTTGCTGGGTCAGCGGGCCGTTGGCGCGCCACTGGCCCGGGGCGTGCACGTCCACGGCGGCACGCTGTGCGGCTTGGGCTTCCGACAGATTCTGTGCCCACAGCGTGGCCCACGCCTTGTAGAAGGACTGCTTGGCGGCGGCGTTGGCCTGCGGCTCGGCGGTGGCGAAGGCATCCCATGCGAGTTCGACGCCGGCAAGGTCGGCCAGGTTCTCGTCGCGCGTCAGCGCACCGTTGACCTTGACGTTCTTGAGATCGGGGAAGGCATAGGCGTTGTACTGCGCGACCACCTTGTCGCCCAGTGCGTTCCACGCCGCGACATCGGCGGGCGTCCACCAGTCGCGCAGCTGGCCCTTGGCGTCGACCATGCGGCCCTTCACGTCGAAGCCGCGGCTCAGCTCGTGGCCGACCAGCGCGCCGAACGCGCCGTACTGCACGGCGGCCGGCTGCTTCGCGTCGAAGATCTCTTCCTGCAGCACGGCCGCGGTGACGATCAGGCGGTTCTGCGCCAGGTCGTAGGCCAGCGCCGGCTGCTGAGGCAGCACGTCCCAGCGGCGGTCGGCGTTGCCCTTGCCGATGCGCTTCATCTCCTCGCGATGGCGCCAGGTCGAGGCGATCAGGATGTTGCCGCCGAAGCTGCCGCGACCCATCGGCTGCACGCTGTAGTCGAGATCGCGCCTCGGCGTGCCGACTTCGATCTTCAGCTTGTCGAGCTTGGCCTTGGCTTCGGCCTTGGCGGCGTCGCTCAACCACGTGCTGCGCTCGATGCCACGGCCCAGCGCATCGCGCACCTGGCCCGCGATCTGTTCCGCGCGGCGCTTGTGGTCGGCGGGCACGTAACGTTCGGCGTATTCCTTGCCCAGCATCGGGCCTGCGGCCAGGTTGATCGCATCCAACACCTGGCGCCAGCGCGGCGCCGGCGCGGTTTCGCCCCGCAGCACGCGGCCACGGAAGTCGAACTCGGCGTCGCGGAACGGCTTGGCAAGGTACGGCGCCATCGCATCGCCGACGCGCCAGCGCAGGTAGGCCTTCCACTGCTCGGGCTTGAGGCCGCCGACCAGGCTGTCGAGGCGCTTGAACAGCGCCGGATCGGCCATCGACACGGTGTCGTCGCTGACGCCCTGCGCTTTCAGGAACGCATCCAGCTGCAGGTTGCGGTACTGCTTGCCGAGTTCCTTGGTCGGCACCGGCGCATAGTTGGCGAACGGGCTGCGCAGGTCGACCAGCGGCTTGGAGACCTGCGCCAGTTTGGTTTCCACGTCGAGCACCAGCGCCGAATCGGCATCCAGGCGGGCGGAGGGCGTGCCGGTGAGCGCGAGCACCTGCTTCACGTAGGTGCGGTAGCGRCCGAGCAGTTCGCGCGTGTCCGCGTCGGTACGGGTGTAGTAGGCCGGATCGGGCAGGCCCAGGCCGCCCTGCATGAAGTAGCCGATGTGGCGGTCCAGCGCCTGCAGGTCCACGTCGGGACTGAAGTTGAAGGCAACCGGCACGCCGACCTGGTGCAGCGCGGCGATGGCCGGCGCGACGTCCTTCGGCTTCTTGATGGCATTGATGCGGTCCAGCAGCGGCGCGATCGGCTTGGAGCCGTCGGCCTCCACCGCCGCTTCGTCCAGGCCGCTGGCCCAGAAGTCGCCCAGCAGCTTCTGCACGTTGCCTTGTGGTGCCCTCATGGCGGCATCGAGCAGGGCGCGCTGCTGATCCAGCGTGCGTTCGCGGAAGGCGCCCAGCACGCTCACTGCACCGGCCTCGGCGGACGCCGGATTCTTCTTCAGCCAGTCCGCATTGGTGGCGCTGTAGAAGTCCGTGCACTGTGCGCTCACCRCAGGAGCGGCATTGCGCTTCTTGCGCTGCGCATCGGCATCCGGGACACCCAGGGCGATGACAAGGGCGAAGGCGATCAGGGTGGGGCGGCCGAAGACGTGGCGCGGGCTGGGCATCAGGACTGTCCGGAGTTCAGGGGTCGGGCGATTCTAGCAAGGCAGCCGTCCATGCCCCGTGCGGGATCGACGGGAATCCCGCCGCAGGTGGCGACTTTTGCGGGCCCGTGTCACAGCTCGGCGATCCGAGGGGTACGGGCCAGCCCCCGCAAAAGGAAAGGCCCGGACATGCCGGGCCTTCCTCACGCGCGAAGTTGCGTGTCGTTACCAGATGACGACCTGCTGGTCGCCGCCGCGCACCATCGCATCGCCTGYCTTGCACGAGAACGCCGCAGCGAACGTGGGCAGGTTCGACGGCGCACCGATGGCGCGGAACTGCGCCGGGGCGTGTTCGTCGGTGGCGATGCGGTTCTTCAGCTCTTCCGGCGTGAAGTTGCGGCGCCACACCGTGGCCCAGTTGAGGAAGAAGCGCTGGTCGCGGGTCAGTCCGTCGGTCATCGCGTCCGGCGTACCCTCGGTGGCCTTCTTCATCGCGTCGTAGGCCGTGGCCAGGCCACCCAGGTCGGCGATGTTCTCGCCCAGCGTGTGGTTGCCGTTGATCTTCTGGCCGTCGTCCGTGCGGTAGCCATCGAACTGCGCCACCAGCTTGCCGGTGAGCGCCTTGAAGCCCTTGGAATCGGCATCGCTCCACCAGTTCTCGAACTTGCCGGTCGGTCCGAAGCGGCTGCCCTGGTCGTCGTAGCCATGGGTCATTTCGTGGCCGATCACCGCGCCGATGCCGCCGTAGTTCATTTCATCCGTGGCGCTCGGGTCGAAGAACGGCGGCTGCAGGATGGCGGCCGGGAACACGATCTCGTTCTGGAACGGGTTGTAGTACGCGTTGACCATCTGCGGCGGCATGCCCCATTCGGTCTTGTCCACGGGCTTGCCGATCTTGCCCAGGTCGAACTTGTAGTTGAACTCCTGCGCGGCCAGCACGTTGCCGATGTAGCTGTCGCGGCTGGTCGCCAGACCGGCCCAGTCGCGCCACTTGTCGGGGTAGCCGATCTTCGTCGTGAACGCCGCCTGCTTCTCCAT
>NZ_JBGFFG010000231.1:0-5446 GCF_056175765.1 Pseudoxanthomonas sp. LjRoot204_2
CGCCCACCCAATCCCACATGGGCAGCACGCGCTCGGACGCGATGTCGAACGCCGCGGCGGCGCGGTCCGGGTTGGCGCTGACGGCGTACAGCCGATCGCTGCCGCCGAGCCAGTCGCGCAGGATGCCGCCGTTGAGCAGCGTCTCCTGCGTGCCGAACGTCTTTGAGATCAGGACTGCCGCGGTACTTGCCGGATCCAGCGGTGCCAACGTGCGCTGCGCCGCGGCGCCATCGACGTTGGATAGGAAGTGCACGCGGAACCGACCCGGCAACGGATCGCGCAACGCGTCGGCGACCAGCCTCGGCCCGAGGTCGGACCCGCCGATGCCGACGCTGACTATGTCCGTGACGCCGCTGTCTTCCAGACCCGAGATCAGGGCCGCCATGCGTTGGCGGACATCGAGCGCCGTCGCGTAGGCCTCGCGTGCGACGACCGCGTCCGAGTGGCGTCCGCGCAATGCGGTATGCAGGGCCGCGCGGTCTTCGGTGACGTTGACCTTCTCTCCGTCGAACAAGCGACGGAACGCACCCGCCAGGTCGGCGGAGTTGCCCTGCGCCAGCAGGGCCTGCCAGGCAGCCGCGTCGTACGACTGGCGCGCGAAGTTGAAATACAGGGGACCGGCGCGCAGCGTGTGGGCGGCGATGCGGTCGGGTTCGCGCGCCAGCAGTGCACTCAAGGGCTCCGCACGCAGGCGCGCGGCATGGGACTGCAAAGCGTCGAAACCCTGGCTCATGTCAGGCCGCCTGCTTGGGGATGCTGCGGTTGGTGTGGGTGATGCGGTTCTGGCCGTCCACGTAGACGAGCGTGGGCTGGAACGCATCGGCTTCCTGCTCGCTCATGGAAGCGAACGCGGCGATGATGATCAGGTCCCCGACCTGCACGTGGCGGGCTGCACCGCCGTTGAGCGACACGATGCCGCTGCCCTCGTCGGCGCGGATCGCGTAGGTGGAGAAGCGCGCCCCATTGGTGACGTCCCAGATATGGACCTGTTCGAACTCGCGGATGCCCGTGGCCTCCAGCAGCAGGCCATCGATGGCGATGGAACCTTCGTAGTTCAGTTCCGAATGGGTGACGGTCGCGCGGTGGATCTTGGTCTTGAGCAGGCTGAGGTGCATGTCGGCGGCACGAAGAGCGGGAGCGCGAAGTTTATCCCCTCATGCCGGCCTTGTACCGCGCTCAGAACTCGAGGTTGTCGATCAAGCGCGTGCGCCCCAGCTTCGCTGCGACCAGCGCGACGCGCGCGCCCGCTTCGCCGTCTTCCGGCTCGCTGAGGTCGGGGCGACGGACCACGGTGTAGTCCACTTCGTAACCAATCTCCGCAAGCTGCCGGGCGGCATCGGCTTCCACCCGGGCGCGCGGGGTTCCCGCCACCAGGCTTTCGCGCATGGCGATCAGTGTCCGGCGGATCTCCGCCGCGCGCGGACGTTCGTCCGCCGACAGGTACTGGTTGCGCGAGCTCATCGCCAGTCCGTCGGACTCGCGCACGATGCTGCCGGCGAGGATCTGGATCGGGAACGCCAGGTCGGTGACCAGTTGGCGGATCACCGCGAGCTGCTGGTAATCCTTCTTGCCGAAGGCGGCCACGTCGGGCTGTACCTGGTTGAACAGTCGACTGACCACGGTGCATACGCCATCGAAATGCCCCGGGCGGTGCGCGCCTTCCAGCACGCTGCTGACACCGGGTACGTGCACGTTGGCCGCGAGACCGACGCCGAACGGGTACATGGATTCCACCGTGGGCAGCCACAGGACATCGCAGCCGGCGCCTTCGAGACCGCTCATGTCCGCCTCGGGCGTGCGCGGGTAGCGGGTGAAGTCCTCGTTGGGCCCGAACTGCGTCGGGTTCACGAATACGCTGGACACCACGCGGTCGGCGTACTGCCGCGCCAGCATCACCAGTGAGTAATGCCCGGCATGCAGGTTGCCCATCGTCGGGACGAAACCGACCCGCAGGCCCTGCTGCCTCCATTCCCTGACGCGGGCGCGCAGCGCCTCAAGCTCGGTGATGGTCTCGATCATCGTGGCCCCTGGGGCGTGTGGTCGCGCGCGGCGCGGTCAGTAGGAATGGGCATCGTCGGGGAAGGCCCCGCTGCGCACCGCGTCGGCATAGGCGCGTACGGCGCCCGCCACGGAACCGCCTTCGGCAAGGAAATCCTTGACGAACTTCGGCCGTCGATGGCCCGTGTCGAGGCCGAGGAAGTCGTGCAGCACCAGCACTTGCCCATCGCAGCCGGGACCCGCCCCGATGCCGATGGTGGGGATGGCCAGGTCCGCGGTGATCGTGGCGGCCAGCGACGACGGCACGCACTCGAGCACCAACAGCTGCGCGCCGGCGTCCTGGACGGCGCGCGCTTCTTCGCGCAAGCGGACGGCCGCGGCCTCGTCACGCCCCTGCACGCGATAACCGCCGAACTTCAGCACCGACTGCGGGGTCAGGCCCAGGTGCGCGCAGACGGGGATGTCGCGCTCGACCAGGAAGCGGATGACCTCCAGCTTGTGGCCCGCCCCTTCCAGCTTGACCATCTCCGCACCGGCCTGGAGCAGCGCGATGGCGGCATCGAGCGCGCGCTCGGGCGTGGCATCGGACTGGAACGGCAGGTCCGACACCAGCAGGGCGCGATCGAGGCCGCGGGCAACGGCACGCGTGTGGTAGACGATGTCGTCCACGGTCACCGGCAGCGTGGAGTCGTGCCCTTGCACCACCATGCCCAGCGAGTCGCCGATCAACACCAGGTCGATGCCACTGGCATCCAGGACGCGGGCGAAACTGTTGTCGTACGCCGTCAGCATCACCAGCTTGCGACCGTCACGCTTGGCGTCGGCGAGGGCGGGAACGGTCCAGGGCTTGCTGTCGGCGTGGGTGCTCATAGCGCCGCATTATCCACTCATAACGGCTGGATGTTGGACATTTCCAGCACGGACACAGCATCCCGCGCAGCGCCGTAGGCAGGGATACGGGCATCGGGCAGGACGTCCAGCAGCGGTACCAGCGCGAAGGCGCGTTCGTGCAGATGTGGATGCGGCACGCGCAGCCCGGGCTCGTCGATCACCGCGTCGCCGTACAGCAGCAAGTCCAGGTCCAGCGTGCGCGGGCCCCAGCGCTCGCCTTCGACGCGACGCCGACCGAACCCCGCTTCCACCGCCAGCAGCAGGTCCAGCAGCGCGCGCGGCGGCAGCGAGGTTTCCACCAGTGCGACGGCATTGATGAAGTCGGGCTGGTCTTCCCTGCCCCAGGCCGGCGTGCGGTAGAAGGGCGAGACCGCCCGCACGACGATGCCTGCGCGGCCCGCCAACGCAGCCACCGCCTGGCGCAGCGTATCGGCCGCATCGCCGAGGTTGGCTCCCAGGCCAATGCAGGCCTGGCACGTCGCCGTCATTCCGGCGAGGCGCCGCCCGTGCGCCGGCGGCGACGGCGACGACGCTTCGACGGGGCCGCATCATCATCGTCGCCGAAGGCGTCGGTCGACGCGGCGACACCGAGCGTGGCGGCGAGCTCTTCACCGGACTGCGTCTGCGCTTCGCGCCAGAACGCCACATCCTCGGCATGCTCCGGCGACGCGGCGAGGCGCAGCACGAGGRAATCGAACGCGGCCCGGAACCGCGGATGCGTCAACAGGCGCGTCACCCGCTTGCGCTGGCGGTTGCCGAACCGGGTCTGCAACAGCCAGATCTCCTGCATCGGCAACGAGAAGCGGCGCGGCAGGGCCACCGTGTTCAACTGGTGCAGGGTCACCCGATCGGCGGCGCGACGCTGCGCTTCCTCCGCCTGCACGCCCTGGGCCTGCAGCCCCATCAGGGCGCGGCAGTACGCCGGCCACAGCAGCAACGCGAACAGGAAGGCCGGCGATACCGGTTCCTCGTTGGCCACGCGCTGGTCGGTGCCGGTCAGCCCCGCGAGTACCATGCGACGCAACGCGCCGCTGCGATTGGACGCGAGCGCGGCGGCGGTTTCGGGGAACAGCACCTTCAGCAGGCCGAAACGCTCCAGCCCCTCGAAGCTCGCCACGCCATGCCCGGACAGGAACAGCTTGAGGATCTCTTCGAACAGCCGCGCCGGCGCGGCCTCGGCCAGCAGTGGCGCCAGTGGCGCGATCGGCGCGGCGGTGTCGGCATCGATCTCGAAGCCCAGCTTGGCCGCCAGGCGGACCGCCCGCAGCATGCGCACGGGATCCTCGCGATAACGCTGTTCCGGATCGCCGATCAGCTTTAGCCGTCGCGCCATCGTGTCTTCGAAGCCGCCGACATAGTCGCGGACCGAAAAATCGTCGATGGCGTAATAAAGCGCATTGGCGGTGAAATCGCGGCGCACCGCATCGTCTTCGACGGTGCCGTAGACGTTGTCGCGGACCAGCCTGCCGTTGTCCATCTCGCGGTCGCCGCTGCCGTCGTCGACATTGGCGCGGAAGGTGGCGACCTCGATGATCTCGCGCCCGAAGACCACGTGCGCCAGGCGGAACCGGCGCCCGATCAGCCGGCAGTTGCGGAACTGCTGGCGCACCTGTTCCGGCGTGGCGTCGGTCGCCACATCGAAATCCTTGGGGTGGCCGCCGACCAGCAGGTCGCGCACCGCGCCACCGACCAGGTACGCCTGGAAACCGGCATCCCGCAGGCGGTAGAGCACACGCAGCGCGTTCGGGCTGATGTCCTTGCGCGAAATGGTGTGCTGGTCGCGCGGGATGGTTCGCAGAGCGGTGACGGGCGTAATAGCGGCAGTTCCATGCAGGAGGGTCACGCGGCCGGCGGGGTGGATTGCCCTCGACCTGACCGCCACCTATACTAATCCGCTACGCCGGTTTCACCAAAAACGCTCCCTTCGTCTAGTGGTTAGGACGTGGCCCTCTCAAGGCTAAAACAGGGGTTCGAGTCCCCTAGGGAGCGCCATCCGGTCGAGGTTGCGGGTTGAGATCCGCGACAGGTGGAGTGCCAGGACCCCGCTACGGCGGGGTTTTGCGTTTGCAGGGGCCGGCACGGACGCATTAAAGACGGTTTAATCGCGTCGTCCTAGCATGATCGCCCCATATCCCGCCGAGGCCCGCTCGTGTCGCGCCTGCTCCTGGTTGAAGACGATCGCATGCTCGGCGATGCCCTGGCCGCCGCCCTGGCCCAGGACGGCTGGTCCATCGACCGCGCCGAAGACGGCGCATCCGCACGCCTGGCGCTGGTCGACCACGGCTACACCGCGGTCCTGCTGGACCTGGGGTTGCCGCGCGGCTCGGGACTGGACGTACTGGCGGCACTGCGCCAGCGCTACGACACCACCCCCGTGCTGATCATCWCGGCACGCGACCAGCTCAGCGACCGCGTGCGTGGACTGGATGCCGGCGCCGACGACTACCTCGTCAAGCCGATCGAAGCCGGGGAACTCAGCGCTCGCCTGCGCGCGGTGGTGCGCCGCCCGCAGGGCCGCGTCGCGCCAGTGCTGCGCCATGGCGACATCGTGCTGGAT
>NZ_JBGFFG010000232.1:0-5439 GCF_056175765.1 Pseudoxanthomonas sp. LjRoot204_2
CACCAGACCTTCCTCGTGCAGCGTCGGCAGCCACGTGCACACGGCGTCGATGTAGTGGTCCTCGCGCCCGGCGAACTCGGGCGGCAGCGCATGCGCACCAAGGAAGGTGGTGCGCACGGTGATACCGAGGATGTCGCCGATGCGGCGCGCCACGCGCAGCATCTTGCGTTCATTGTCGAAGTCGAGGCCGTAGCCGGACTTGATCTCCAGCGTCGTCACGCCGTCGTCGCGCAAGGCGCGCGCGCGCGGCAGCGAGGCGTCGAGCAGGGCGTCCTCGCTGGCGGCGCGCGTGGCCCGTACCGTGGACACGATGCCGCCGCCGGCGCGCGCGATGTCTTCGTAGCTGGCGCCCTGCAGGCGCTGTTCGAACTCGCCAGCCCGGTCGCCGGCGAACACCACATGCGTGTGGCAATCCACTAGGCCAGGCGTCACCCAATCGCCCTGCGCGTCCACGATCTGATCGGTTAGCGACGCCGGTGGAGCTGGCAGATCCGCGAGGCGACCCGCGAACACGAATGCGCCGTCGCGCCAGCCCAGCGCACCGTTCTCCACCACGTCATAGCCGGCATCGCCGGCCAGCGTGACCAGGCGGGCGTTGACCAGCAGGCCATCCCAGCGCGTCTCCATGTCGTCAGTCGCCTCCACCGCCACCATCRCAGCCACCGCCTCCGCTGTCGGATGCGCAGCCCATGTCGCCGTGCGTGGTGGAGCCGCCATCGTTCACGCGATCTCCGGCGCCACCTTTCTTCTTCTGCGCCTGCACGGCGATGAAGACTGCCATCAGCGCGAGGGCGACGGCAACCAGCGAGAGGACGATGGCAAGCATGGCGGCGGGCGTGTCTTGGCGTGGGCGACGCGGTAGCCTAACGCACCCCTGTCGCCGGCCGTAAGCACCGCCATGTCGAATCCCGATTCCCACGCAGGCCTGCCCGTCCTGACCGACGCAGGATGGCGCGTTCCCGGCATCGCCAACCTGCATTCGCACGCCTTCCAGCGGGCGATGGCGGGGATGGCCGAGCACCAGACGAATCCCGAAGACAGTTTCTGGACCTGGCGGGAAATCATGTACCGCTTCGCCGCGCGGATGACGCCCGAGAGCACCTACGCGGTGGCGTCGCAGCTGTACGCCGAGATGCTGGAAGCCGGCTACACCCGCGTGTGCGAGTTCCATTACGTGCACCACCAGCCCGACGGCGCGCCCTACGACGACCCTGCGGCGATGTCGAACGCCTTGATCGCCGCCGCGCGCGACACCGGCATCGGCATGACCCTGTTGCCGGTGCTGTACATGACGGGCGGCTTCGACGGTCGCGAACTGTCGGCGCGCCAGCGGAGGTTCGGGCACGACGTGGATGGGTTCCTACGCCTGCTCGAAGCCCTGCGTCCGCTGCAGGACGCGCGGCTGCGCGTCGGCTGTGCGTTCCACAGCCTGCGTGCCGTGCCGGAAGCCGCCATGCGCGAGGTGCTGTCCGCACTGTCTGCCGATGCGCCGGTGCACATCCACATTGCCGAACAGGTGGGTGAGGTACAGGACTGCCTGGCGCTGCGCGACGCGCGCCCGGTGGAATGGTTGTTGCGCGAATTCCCGGTCGATCGGCGCTGGACGCTGGTGCACGCCACGCACCTGACGCCGGAAGAAACACGTGGCATCGCCGACAGCCGCGCCACCGTCGCGATCTGTCCCACGACGGAAGCGAACCTCGGCGATGGCCTGTTCCCGCTGCGCGAGTTCCTGCAGGCCGGCGGCCGCTGGGGCATCGGTTCGGATTCGCACGTCTCGGTATCGCCGGTGGAAGAGCTGCGCTGGCTGGAGTACGGCCAGCGAATCATCACGCGCCATCGCAACATCGCGGTGCTGCCGGGTTCGCCGAGTGTCGGCCGTACCCTGCTGGCGGGAGTACTGGACAGCGAGGCGGATGCCACGGGCCTTGCGCCGGATCCGCAGGACGCCGTCTGGCTGGATGCCGATGCCACCGCGCTGGCAGGCGCGACGACCGACGACGTGGTCGACCGCTGGCTGTTCGCGGGAAACCGGCCATTGGTCCGCGCGGTCCGGGTCGGTGGCCGCGAGGTGGTCACCGAAGGCCGCCACGTGGACGGCGATGCCATCGCGCGTCGCTACGGCACCACCGTGCGCCAGCTGCTGGGCGACTAGGGCTTGGCGCGCCGGCCATCCGCGGGATCGCGGCGTTCATCGCGGCCACCGGGTCGTCCATCGCAGACCCGCACGCGTGGCGACGGCGTCCGCCAGCATGGCCACCATCCCGTCAGGAGAACCGCCATGGCCTATGCTCATTCGATCGCTCTCGCCCTTGCCGCCGCCGGCTTCGCCGCCGTCACGCCCGCCCATGCCATGACCGACCAGGCGCTGGCCGGCAAGGTCCAGCAGCGCCTGCAGGGCGATCGCACCGGGGCCTGCATGGCCGTCGCGGTCATCGAAGCCGGCACCGTCGCCCGCACCTACCAGTGCGCGGATGCGAAGGATGCGTCGCGCATCGGGCCCGATGCCGCCTTCGAGATCGGCTCGGTCAGCAAGACCATGACGGCTGCCTTGCTCGCCGACCTGATCGGGCAGGGGAAAGGTTCGCTGGACGATCCGCTCTCAGCGTGGCTGCCCGACGGCACGAAGCTGCCGCAGTTCCAGGGCCAGCCGATCCTGCTGCGCCACATCGTGACCCACACCTCCGGACTCCCGGCGCTGCCCTCCCGCATGGGTGCACCGGACATGACGGACCCGTACGCGAAGCTGGACGAAGCCGCATTGCTCGCCTCGTTGGGCGACGTCACCCTCACCGCAGCGCCCGGCAACAAGTTCGAATACTCCAACTTCGCCTCGATGGTGCTCTCGTACGCCGTCGCGCGTCGTGCGGGCACGGATATGGAGACGCTGCTGAAGCAGCGCCTGTTCGCGCCGCTCGGCATGCGACATGCCTATGTCAACGTGGCGCCCGCCGGTGTGCGCGCAGCCGTGGGCCATACGCCGAACGCACGGGCCACGTCCGCCTGGCATTTCCAGACCAACCTCGCCGGTGTCGGCGGCGTGCGCGCCACGCTCGATGACATGGTGCGCTACGTGCAAGGCCAGTTGGGAACCGAATCCACCTCGATCTCGGCCGCTTTGCAGCGTTCGCAGCAGAAGGTGTCGGACGCGCCACCGATGGCGATGAACTGGATGCTGATGCCCGTTGGCGGACGCACCGTGCACGTGCACGAAGGCGGCACCGGTGGTTTCTCGTCGTTCGTGTCGTTCGACAAGGACAAGCAGCGCGGCGTGGTGATCCTCTCCGACACGACCTGGAACTCCATCGGCAGCCTAGGCTCGCTGGGCCTGCATCTGGTTGATGTCAGCTTCCCCCTCGGCACGCCGCGCCGCGAGGCCACGCCGGACGGCACGTTGCTCGACGCACTCGCCGGCGAATACGAACTCGCCGGTGGCATGAAGATGGTCCTGCGCCGCAAGGGTGATGCGCTGGAAATCCAGGTGGCCGGCCAGGGCGCGTATGCGATGGGCTACGACAGCGCAGGCGATTTCTATCCGCGCGAGTTCGACGCGGTGCTGCGGCCGCAGCGCACGGCGGCGGGCCAGTCGTTCACGTGGATGCAGATGGGGGGCGTGCTGCCGGCCAAGCGGATCGATGCCGCCGCGGCGAAGCCTGTGTTGAAGATCGATGCGGCCGCATTGCGCGAATACGAAGGCGAATACCCGCTGGTGCCCGCGTTCGCGCTCACGGTGAAGGCGCAGGGCGAGACGCTGACCATCCAGGGCACGGGCCAGCCGGCGCTGCCGGTGCAGGCGGTCGAACGCGATGTGTTCGTCATGGACGCCGTCGGTGCTGAAATCCGCTTCGAACGCGATGCGGCCGGCAAGGTGGTCGCGCTGACGCTGAAGCAGGCCGGCCAGCAACTGCGCGGCGAGAGGAAGTAAGCATGGAGCGGACCTATCCGCTGCGACAGAAGCTGCCCGCCGAAGTGCTGGTGGGCGGCGATGCGGTATGGAGTCGCTACCGTCAGTATCCGGTGTTCGGCCTGCGTTGGCTGCTCGGACGCAGCCTGCTGTTCTGCAGCGTGATCGCGGTGGTCGCCGCCTTCATCGGCGCCGGCAGCGGTGTGGCGGTACAGGACCTCGGCGTCGCGCTCAAAGTGGGCCTCACCGAATTCGTGGTCTTCAGTCTCATGGCCACGTTGGGACCTGCGTTGGCCACCGCCGTGCGGCATCGTGTATGGCCCGTGGCGCGCGAGCGCAAGGCCGTCGTGATCGCCGTGCTGGTCGGCATGGTGCTCAGCTTCTTCATCGATCGCGTCGGATCGTCCTACATCGAACAGTTGATCAAGCCGGGCCTGGAGGCTGCGGGACTGTCGATGAATCCGCCCACCTTGACGCCGTTGGTGAAGGCGATCGGGCTGGCGATCAACGTCGCGGGGCTGGTGGTCGTCTACGGTCTGTTCGGCGGCGGGCTGGCGCTGCGCGCGTACTTCAGCGAACACCGCCGCTGGGACGAGCACCACCATGGGCGCGAGCTCAGCGCGCTGGAAGGACGCGTGCACGAAGCCGACCTGCGCCTGGGCGTGCTGCAGGCGCAGGTGGAACCCCATTTCCTGTTCAATACGCTGGCCTCGGTGCGCGCGCTGGTGCGGCAGGATCCCGCACAGGCCGAAGCCACGCTGGATGCGCTGGTCGATTTCCTGCGCGCCACCATTCCGAAACTGCGCGACGACCGCGGCCTGCACGCCACGCTCGGCCAGCAGCTCGATATCTGCAGCAGTTACCTCGCACTGATGCAGGTGCGCATGGGCGGCCGGCTGGCGTACGCCGTGCGCGCCGACGATGCGGTGCGCGCGTCGCCGTTCCCGCCCTCGCTGCTGATCACGCTGGTGGAGAACGCGATCAAGCACGGCATCGAACCCAGGCCGGGTCCGGGCCGCATCGACATCGAGGCGGTCCGCGAGGACGGCATGCTGCGCGTGCAGGTGCGCGACGATGGCGCCGGCCTACGCCCCGGCCTGAGTACCGGCGTGGGCCTGGCGAACGTGCGCGAACAACTGTCGGCGCGTTACGGCACGCGTGCCGCGTTCGCCTTGACGCCGGCCGTCGACGGTCGCGGTGTTTGCGCGGAGATCCGCGTGCCGCTAGGGTCGTCGGCATGAAGGCCGTCACCGCCCTGATCGCCGAAGACGAAGCGCCGCAGCGCCGCGCGCTGCAGCAACAGCTGCGCGCGGCGTGGCCGGAGCTCGAGATCGTGGCCATCTGCGAGGATGGCCTGTCGGCACTGGATGCCGTCGCGCAACACCGCCCGCAGGTCGCCTTCCTCGACATCCGCATGCCGGGCGTCAGCGGCCTGGACGTCGCCCGGCAGGTAGTGGCGCAAGGCGGGTTGGTGGTGTTCACCACCGCGTACGAGGATTACGCCATCCGTGCGTTCGAGGCCGGTGCGGCGGACT